>CALBHK010000320.1 GCA_937894565.1 uncultured Chlamydiae bacterium | reverse complement strand
ACACTCTTTCCCTACACGACGCTCTTCCGATCTCTCCGGATTAAGAAAAGGGTATCGGTAGTCTTTAGCAGGAACAAAGGTTTCTTTGATAGTGCGCATAGAAACCCAGCGAAGTAAATTAACCTTAGCACCGGCTTTATCGTTGGTTCCGGAACCTCTTCCGCCACCAAATGGTTGTTGACCAACCACTGCACCTGTAGGTTTGTCATTAATATAGAAATTACCAGCAGCATTTTCTCAAAAACCGACTATTTCAGAAAGCGAATTGGAGATAAACTGATGGTTATCAGCTCATCCTACCACAACGAAGAAAACCTACCAAAGGGTTACATCGAGAAAAAGATCGTCGAGCCCAACGCTCACAACGAAAACAAGGTGAACATGAATCTTTACGGATCGCCTTTTGCAAAAGATGGGTCAGAGTATTACAACCAGTTCGACAGAAACAAACACGTTAAAGACGTTGATTGCCCTGCGAACTGTGCAATAACCGTTTCACTTGACTTTAACAGGATCCCATACATAACCGCTGGGCTTTACAAAACCTGGTACAAGGAAGATGTTCAGAGGTGGCATGTTCACCGATTTGATGAGGTATGTCTTCCGCCGCCGTACAACACCACTGAGCACCTTTGCAACAGGCTCAGCGAACTTTATGGCCATGAATTCGAGAACGGCCTATTCATTACCGGGGATTACAGCGGTAAAAACAGGCGAACCAATTCAATTGAGGACGATTACATGGTCGTTTGGCGGGTCCTTAAAAAATACCTCGGCAATACATCGGACCGCGTAATCGTAAACGAACCTGTGGTGAACCGAAAAGAGTTTATGAACAAGGTGTTTTACGGGTCTGTGCCGATAGACTACACCATGGCTCCCAGGTGCAAAAACCTGATAAAGGACTGTGAGTTCATCAAGGAAGGACCAGACGGCGGAAAGATAAAGCCAAAAGACGGTAACGGCCAGGAGAAGTATGGTCACTGCTCGGATGAGCAGGAATACTACTACACATCAACTTTTAAACAATACTACAAACCAAAATAAAATGCCACTCAATCAACAACAGGGCTTTGAATTGCTCGCAGAAACAATCAGGAAAGATCTTCGACACGTCGATTATGACCGCGTTACGGAAATGGCCAAAAGATACACGGCCTATGTCACCGGTGAAAACATTGGCGAATTGCTAATCAGATACAATCCAAGAGAAGATGAGGAGGCTTTTGCTCAGTGCGTTGCCCTAACCACATTGATCACCCCATACATTGCAAACCGGTTAATTACGCCAATGTATAAAGCTGGCCGAACGCTGGCCACAAAGACGATAAGTTGGGCAAAGTCAGATAAGGACGAAGAAAACCGTAAAAAGATTGAAGACGCTCTGGCAAAATATTACGGCACCATTAGCCTAGACGATTACCTCAGCTACAGGCTCGTTGAGCTGGATTCAACCGACCCGAACGCATTTATCGTTACGGAGTTTCCAGAAGTGAACACCGACGGTAAAACACCGTACCCTTTCGAAGTTAATAGCGTTGAGGCGATTGACTACAAGTACCGGAATAACGAGCTGCAGTATCTTACTGTTTTGAACCAAAAAAACGGGTTGGACCGGTATACAATCTACCTCGACAATGACGCGATAGTTGCTCAGCAAATCACCCCTGAAATATACAAGGAGATATCGGCCGCCGGCAACAAGGTTGATGGAAAAGTTGTCGAGTTATTCTTCAAGGACGAAAAGAACAAGGAAAAAGATATTTACATCGTAATTCGGGCAACACACAAGGCCGGTAGAGTCCCAGCCATCAGGGTAGGAACAAAACGCGATCTTTCGACCAGAAACAGGACCTGCGTGCCACTGATTCACCCGGCCAAGTCGTTTTTTGAAAAGTCAATCAAGACTATCTCAGAGCTTGACCTTACCATTGTGTTGCACGTTTTCCCGCAAAAGATAACCTACGGAGATGTTTGTCCTGGTGATGTTAAGTCAAACATCCTCTGCATAGACGGGAAAGCCCCAAGCGGCGGAGCGTGCAAGATTTGTAACGGTTCAGGATTTAACGAACACACCTCATCTCAGGACGTTTTGAGAATAAAAATGCCGTCTGACTTGAAAGAAATCGTGTCGCTCGAGAACTTTATAGCCTATAAAAATCCACCGGTAGACTTTCTGGAACTGCTGAAAAAACTATCCCTGTTCGAGATACCTGAGCTGGCCGTAAAAGCAGTTTATACCTCCGAAATTTTTACAGCTGATACAGTGGCCACAACGGCCACTGAGAAGAACATCGACATGGATAGCGTGTACGACGCCCTCAGTCCATTCACCAACAACAGGTCTTCTGTTCAGAAACACGTAACGCTATGTGTGGCCGCTTACCTGAGCCTATCGGAAGGCATCACCGTCGATCATAAGTTTCCGAAGGACTTTAAGATGAAGACGCTGTCCATGCTTTTGGAGGACCTGCAGAAGGCTAACACGTCAGGAGCCCCATCATACGTTAAGAATGAAATAAACTCCGACATAGCCAGGAAGATCTACATCGACAAACCGGATGAGATACTGAAGATATCGGTGAAGGAAAAGTTCTTTCCTTTCAACGGAAAGACGGAGAGTGAGATCAGCAACATCATCATGAACAACCTGTGTACACAATTCAACAAGGTGCTTTATGCCAATTTCGATCTTATTTTTGAGGAAATAGAGAGCGAGCAGGCCGATAATATTTCATTTTACAAGATGGAGCCAATGGCCCAGAAGCAATTGATCGTGAAAAAAACCACCGAGTTTGTTGATGCGATCGAAACGGAGTCAGCGCAAAACAGAGCCCAAACGTTTAACCAGGGTGACGGTAAGCAATTGCCAGGTGATTCGCAGGACTTTAATGTAGCGCAGGACGTAATGTTCAACGGCGAAACAGCAACAGTTATTGATGCTAATCCGGGTCCTGGTGGCGGCTCATACACTATCAGGCTGTCTGATGGTACCGAGAAAGAAGTGACAGGAAATCAACTTTCAAACATTCCAGCCGATGGTGTTCAAAATTGAGGACATAGTTTATCTAAAGACGGACACAGAGATTCTGCCAAGGATGATCGTGAAATATGAGGTATCAAAAACGTCTATCATGTACAACCTTGCCTGTGGTTCGAATAATTCTTGGCATTTTGATTTCGAGTTCACCAAGGACAAGTCAGAACTAACCCAAAAAATAGGATTTCAAAATGCCAACCAGGAAAGAGGCCAGTAAGATCAAAGCCGAGTGGATTGACAAAAGAAACAACGCGATCGACGGTAAAATAGCCAACCTGCAGCAACAGGTGTTTGAGGACATAATACCAGATGTTATAGCCATTGCAAAGCAGGAGGAAATAAGGAAAAAGGTAAAGGCAGGTAGCCTGGCGCCAATCACATCGCTTGAGAATAAGCTCAGGAAGAACTTTCAAGCGGGCTTTCCGGAAATTATGAGAGAGACCACCCGGTCAGCCCGGGCCCTTGGTGACTTAAACCTGGTTTACTTTAGCACTATGCTCGACACTAACCGGCTCGATGAGATTCGGGATAAGACTCTCAAGACGGTAAATCGTAAGCTCGGGGTAGATGCCGACGGAAAATTGATACCAGGTGGATTTGTCGATAAATCGATAAAAGACACCTCAATACAATTAAAGTTTGTTAAAGAGGTAAAAAAACTACTTTCTTCAAATGCCGATACTCAAACTCTTATCCAGGGCATAAAGCGTTTTTTTGTCGGTACGGAAGATCAAAACGGCGTGATTGCCAAACACTACAATACCTTTTCCGGCAATCTTCTCAACACCATAGATCGTAACAACTCCATCACTTTTGCCGACGAACTCGATCTCAGGTTCTTTTACTATTTCGGAGGTTTGATAAAAAGTTCAAGGTCGTTTTGCATAAAGAAGAACGGGAAAATATTCTCAAGGGAGCAGGCTGAAAAATGGAAGGATGACCCGTTTATTGTTAAAGTGTACGGCTCCGACATCGACCAGTACAAACCGCTTGAGAACATGGGCGGTCCCAATTGTTTACACACACCAGACTTTATCACTGATGATCTGGCAAAAGGCAACATGCGCGAACAGAACTCAATTGCCTCACAGCGGAATAAAAACTTTGTAGCGCGACACGGATTGTGATCACATCAACAGGTGTCAACACACGTCAACATCACTTTATTTTGATCAGAAAGTGAATTTTCCTTCAAATTGAGGGAGGAAATGTTCTTGTGTCGATTGAAATTTGTGGAAAAAATCAGTCATCGATTTAATCACAGCACACAAGAACGGCCAAACAAAGCAGTTTACGCAGTACGCGTGGGACTTGTTGGGTGAAAATAAAAACGGTTGGACAAAGATTAGCGAAAGCAATCACAGCATATCAAACCGCGCACCATCCGCAAATCCTACAGTTGCCGATAACAACTCAGTTCAGAACAAAGCAAACGGAAACGCTAAACAGCCGGAAACCGGCGAGAAGAAAACGGAAGAACCTCAAACATTTGACAATCCTGAATTCTTATCACTGGCAAAGGAAAATCTAAAGGCTGGAGTGATCAAGGATTACTTAGATGCCAATGAGCAGGCGTACAAAGGCAACGCATCGCTTGATGTTCTGGTTAACATCCTGTGCCAATACATGAAGGGCGACGTTAACGCGCTGAAAACAGAATTTTCAATTTAATAAAAATGATAAAGTTAAGGGTAAGATCAAACGGCGCCGAGGTTGAAATGCGAGTGGAAACCTGGAAGAAACTTTCAGAAGACCAAAAGTCGGCATACGATGTTTTGGAGAAAAAGGAAGCTCCAAAAAAGGAAACTCAACCGGTGCAAAACAGAGCCGGTGGTAAACAGCCTGAGAACGGCGAGAAGAAATAAAATTGCGGGGTGGCGCAGTCGGTCAGCGCGCCGGACTCATAATCCGGAGGCCAGGGGTTCGAGTCCCTTTCCCGCTACAAGGTTTCGGAATCCTAAATCCGCTGAAAAAATAAACGTTCCTCCGAAGAGGCTGTAAAATATGGAAGATTTAAAAAAGCTGGTGGTTGCTTACATAAGCAAAACCCAGGGAAAGACTCCCGAAGAAGTTTCCTCACTTCTTTTCAAAAAAGAGGCTGATGTCGAAAGTTTAAAGGATGATGCTTTGAATGCATTATTCGATTTGGACAAGTCGCGCGTTGCTTCGTTCGATAACAAGAACAAAGAACACTACGACAAGGGTTACAACAAAGCGAAAGCTGAGACCCTGGCCAAGTTTGAAGGTGAGATCAAAGACAAATTCCAGTTTACGGAAGACAAAAAGGGCTTAGACCTGGTTGATGCGATCATCGCCGGCAAAGTTTCTAACTCAGAACTCGATGATGAAAAGGTGCTTCGTTCAAAGAAATACCTTGAAACAGTTGAGCAGTTGAAGAAAGAAGCCGCTGCCAAAGCGAAAGAACTTCAGGATAGGTACGACAGCCGAGAAAAAGAGCTTCAGGAAAAAGCCACCTTGAGCAAGGTCGATAAAAAGGCCCTTGAGTTATTGCGGAAAATGAATCCTGATATCGCTGATGATCTGAAAGAGACCTGGGAGGAAGTGTATCTGCAAAAGATTCACGAATTCAAGTTCGATGTAAGACAGGGCGCAAACAACGATGATATATTCCAGCCTCTTAAAAAGGATGGTGAAGAATATAAAACATACGTTGATGAGCACATGCACCCTGTACCATTTGAGGATCTCGCTAAGGCGACAGCCAGCAGAATGTTCAAATTCAAACAGGAACCTCCTGGAACAGGAACAGGAAACAACAACGATGGGACAGGTGCCGGCGAAGCGAAAGGTTACAAAGGACCAAGACCGGTAAGTGAGGCAGATTACTTAAAAAAACTATCGGAGGCAAGATCCGAAGAAGAGAAAATCGAAATCACAAAGGCTTGGATTGGTAAATAAAATTCAAAAACACTTGGCGAAGTTATACGCACTAAAATGCCAACACTGACAGACACCGCGTTAACCGCGGCCTACTTCCTCCAGGAAGACAAATGGAAAGATGCAGCCCGCAAATCGGAATACATGGCCGAAGTTAACGCTGCGCTTGCCTTGATTGAAAATACCACTGCCGACATCAAAGACATCTCTGATTCCGGCAAAAAACGCAAAGTTAAGATCTATTGGAACAAGTTCACCGCAGCAGCAGCCGGAACTTCTGAGCCTGATTTCTGTACCATCACCGGAACAGAAGCTGATTCAGACTCACAAGAGTATGAAATCGATACTCACGTTACCGGTAAGTTTACACTCGATGAAGCGCAATACGAGGATAACATCCTCAATCCATCGGAAGTTTTCGCCGACAACATGCTGAAGGTTTTGAAAACGAATGATGAGAAAGTTGCCGCCACATTGGTATCAAAGCTCGACTCTTTCACTTCTCCAAACCTCTACACTACCACCGGTATCGGATGCCCAGGTGTTGTGTCGCCTGAATCTTGGGCCACCACATGGATTCCTGCACACCTTTGGACTCCTGAACTGATGCACTACTTCTTGAACGTTAAGCGTATCAACAAGTTTGCCAATCCGTTTTTGCTTGACGGCAAAAACCTGAATGCACAGTTGTGGCAGAGCATGATGAATGCTGCCAACGCAAACGGAGCAGGTGCAGCAGCCATGATTAAAACGATTAAGTACTACGAAGACCTTGTAAACGTAGAGGCTGTTTCTCCAAGTAAGACCTTTATGGTTGATCGCGGATCGGTTGCTTTCGTGTCACGATCTCGTTGGACCGGTGCTAGCCAAACGGCTCCCATCATCGAGTCAGAAATCGGCCGTAAAAAATACAGCATCCCGTCAAAGAACATCCCGGGCATGAACTACGATGTTTACATCACAACCGAGTGTTCTGGACCATTCAAGAAACACAACGTTCTGGTGCACGGTATGTACGGTCTTTACAATGGCCCAGCCGCTACAAATGGTTCAACAGGAGTGATTGAATTCAAATGTGGTGCATGTCCTTCATAATCGAACTTTGAAAATAACTAAGGCCGCTTTATTCACCAATATAGCGGCCTTTTTTGCTTAATACCATGAATTGTTTAAACAAAGTCATAAAGCTATCCCGCACAGAATGCGAGTGTAACGGCGAAATCCCTGAAGGCTATAATGAGGGAAAAGTTAACATTTATCTCGACGAACTCGATGGCCTTAATCTTCGAATAGTTTCCGGCGCCGAAGACAACTGTGATGAAAACGGAATCTGGGAGCTGATGAACAGGTCAAGGGAAAACGCAGAGCAGTTTCTAAAGGCTGATCTTATGGCAGCGATCGAGACTAACTACAGTCCTAAAAGGCCCGTTTACAGGGGTCTATTGGGCACTACATCGTTTTCACAAACGCTTACATTCAGTGATGCAGAAGCTGGACAGATTCTAAAGTTTCACCGCATCGTGGGCGGAAAAATAAAGATCAACAGGATAGGACTTATTGTTAACACCGCCTCCACAATCACGGTGAAGGTATTTAACAACGATCTTAATCCAATTGGTAACCCGCTTGGCGAGTATGAGATTACAGCCAATGCAGACAGCCCATCATACGGAACGCTTACAGAAACTCTTGAGCTACCGATGTGGAGTGACACAAAAAATGATCTTGAGTACTACGTTGGCTACACTGTTTCAGGGTTCCTTCCAAAGAACAACAAGCCAGAGTGCGTGCCATGCTCCGGCGGCGTAAAAAACAGCATGTGGAGCAACTGGGTATCAATTAAGGGTTACCGCGGCACGGGAGCAACACCGGAGGAATACACCAGGACCTCCGAGCAAATGGGCATTATTTTAGACGTTGACATGTCTTGTGACGCCACTGGGATAATTTGCTCCGACAAGTACCCGCTAGATTTTACGACCGGAAGGGCCAATCAAATAGCCTACGCCATAAGATTCAAGGCAGGTGCTCTTCTTATCGATTCCATTTTGTCTTCACCGGAAATCAACCGGTACACCATGATGGATAGAGAGGCGCTTTACGGAAAGAGAAACCATTACCGGGCCAAATACGAGGAGTGGATCGTTTACCTGGCCCAAAACACACAAATAGTAAATAACGACTGCTGGGCATGTAAGCCCAACGGCCTAGCATCCAGAGGCACCATGTTCAGCTAATGAAGTCCACAAATTTCAATAACGCGGTTCAAAAATTGAACATTCTTCTCACAGAGGCTATGCCGGAGATCAACGAGCGTGTTGCTCTTAACGGCGCGGCCATGGTAAAGGATAGGATTGTGAATACCGGTGTTAATGCCAGTGGCCAATCTCTGGGTCGTTACTCTGACAATCCGCTTCCAGCATTTTTTTTTAAAGACAAGTGGCTTAACGCTGGTGGTAAAAGGCTGTTTGATCTGAAAACTAAAAAGCAAGATCGCGAGAAAAATAAACAGGCCGGAAAAAAGGTTGGTAAAAATAAGCGGCTCGATGACCTTGAAAAAGGCATTTCATACAAAGATTGGCGGGAGGCTAACAACAGGCCAACGGATCATGTTACGCTGAGCTTCACCGGCGACACGATGCGTGACATCGGCGTTCAGAAAAAGATAGTTGCAGGCGTCAGAATTGTAACAACGATCGGTCCAAGAAACACCAAACAAAGGTCTGGTGGTGATACTACTGAAAAGATAGTGGATGATTACCTGGGGCCAAAGTACGGCAACTTCCTGGCACCAAACGATCCAGAGATCGAAAAGCTGAAAGAGTTTCTTCAAAACCAAGTTATAAAAATCATCCATGAATCCTTTAAATAGCATGATCGAGTTCATATTCTTCTCTTTTATTTTAGCGTTTATCGCTGTTGTGTATTCCTACATCCTTACCCAGCCTGGAGAAATATTGTCTGGCATTTTTAAAAAGCTGGACGCTTTTTTCAAAACAGACAAAAGAGCATGCGCTGGCAAAGGGCCAAATCCGCTCTTCAAAATGATAATGCGATGCGAGAAATGCGTGGCCGGACAGATGAGCTGCTGGAGTTTCTTGTACTATTCATTTGACAGATACTCTTTGATTTTACACATTGGGTTCATCTCGATGACAATTTTTATCACCCCAATCATCAAAAGGTTTTACCAAAAATACGCAGAATGACAAAGTCAAAATCTATTACCGGCCTGAGTGAGTTCACGGCCAACGGAAACAAATACTACCTGGCTGACACAATCTCCCCGCGCCGCTATAAAGAGTACGAAAAACTCTCACCAATGTTAAGCCATGGTCTAACCTGGCAAAACGTGTACGCCAACCTGATGCAGGCTTACAATGCGCTGAACAAGCCAATGCCTGAGCCGGTGGCAGCGGGCACCATCATTCACAACATCATGAACGGGATCCGTGACATTGACAATGAAAACCGTCTTCACCCGGCCTTAATGATGTGTGCTTTGGTCATCAACAGAGAGGGCGAAGATGAATCCGTTTATGACAAGCAGCTGATGGCCGCTAAGATTGAAGACTGGGAGAAGGAGGGCCTGGACATGAAGTCTTTTTTCGGTATCGCCTTGAATTCTATTCACGGATTCAAGGAAATATTAATAAAATCTATCCAAGAGAAGATCCCGGCCCTGGAGAACGAACTGCAAAACATACCGAAGTAGCGCCCAAGTACATTGCTCAACAGCAAATGGAAATTGAGCTGAAATGGTCCGAGCTTCTCACAGTTATGACCGAGGACAGCAATGGTCGGGTTAGGGCAACAGAAGAGGCGGAGCTTATGCGCCTGCCGATTGAAGAATTTTTTATAAAGCTGAATTTGTTCAAGGAAAGAATGGAACAGCGAATCGAACAGTTAAAAAATAAAAATGGGCTTCCAAGTAGGATTTGATCTCGTAACAGACAGTAGTGGTTTTATCGTCGGCGTGGCTGAGGCTAGCAGAACACTTGATACATTGACCGCGGAGACAAAGTCATTTGAAAACGATTCAAAGGCAGCCTTTTCAAAGGCAACGTCTGAGGTGGATAAGTTTACCCAGGAGATTGACAACGGCATTAAGCAGACCGGTAAGATGTCTCAGGAGGTAAACAAGATGGGTAACACTGCCAACGCGATCAAGCAATTGAAGCAGGAGATCAAGTTTTACACATCAGAAGCCTATAAAGCTGGCGCGGGCACCAAGGCCTTTGCCGATAACCTGGCTAAAGCCGGAAGGCTGAAAGATGAATTGCAGGACATAAACAAGGCGGTTCAGGCCCTAAATGGTAACCTGGGAGAGAATCTGGCCCGGGCAGCCGGTAGCTCAATAGGAGTTGTATCAAAAGGATTTGAGGGAATTATAGCGCTGGAGGTTCTGGCCGGCGAGAAGTCAAAGGATTTCGAGCAGACTTTGTTAAAATTACAGTCTCTGAATGCCATTGCATCGGTTGCCCAGGAGCTCGGCGGGCTTGGCGACAGGCTGACTGAGATAAAGCTGGGCATCACAGGTATTTTCAGTTTAATCAAGGCTAATCCTTTGGGAGCCTTTTTAACAGTGGTGACGGCGGTAGGCGCCGGCTTTGCATTTTTGGCCGATAAACTAAATCTTTTTGGTGATACAGAGGAAGAAAGGTATGCTAAACTTCTCCAGGACTCTGACCTGTATATAGCGAAGCTGAAAGCACAGATTGACCTTGAAATTGCGCTGGCGGAGGCTGCCGGTAAAAATACCGACGCAGTTGAAAACAAGAAAACGGCCATATTAAAAAAAGCGATCGGAGAACGTATAGACGCACTTTACAAACTCGAAGCTATACAGGGAGAGCTGAACGATGATCAGTTAAAGCAGCTTAAAGATTTTGAGGGACAATACGAATCCATTCTCGATGAATCACTAGTTAGGCAGGAAAAGTTGAAAAGAGAAAAGGCCCAACAGGATAAAGACCTGGCTTTTAAAATCCTCGAAGCTCAGGCCGCAACCATTAAGGATTCACAGGCCCGCGAGCTGGAGCAGTTACGTATTAAAGGAGTAAAGGAAGCTGATTCAATTAAACAGCAATTAGCTCTTATTTACACCGACGCAGCGGAGCGAGAGTCAAACCAAAACGCTTTGTTAAACGCGCTTTCCGGGCAATATCAAGCCGAGAAAGCGGCCATCATAAAAAAGTACGCTGACCAGCGCAAGCAAAATGAAAAAGAACTGGCAGACTTCATCATTGGCCTCGGTAAGCGTGTTCAACAGGCAGAGCTAGAAAACCTTAGCCCAATTGAAAAACTAGAAAGGCAAAAAGACTTTGACTTGCAAGAGCTCGGTGAACTCAGAAAGCAATTGATTGAAAAAGGCAAGCTCACCGACAAGAATTTCACCGTGTCGGCTGAACAGGAACAGCAGTTTGCAGCCTTAAAAACAGCAATCAGACAAAAGGCATCCGCAGAAATACTTAAACTGGAAATTGACGAACAGAACAAGTTGATGCAGGTGAAGGTAGATGCTGCCGAGAAAACGCTTGAAAACCTGAGTTTGGCGGAGCAAAACGCCGTTTCCTCTATTGGCCTTACCGCTAAGCCGAAAGACGTGAGCGATGTAGATTTTGAGACGATTAAGCAGCAAAAGGTTGCCGAGGTTCAAAAGCAATACGCTGAACAACGCTTGCTTTTGCAACAGCAGGAAATAGCGCAAAGACGCGATGCTCAAATTGCCGGTTTGAATAACGAGTTGGTTGTTTTGGAGGCTTCCAACGAAGAAAACAAGGATGTTCGTAAACAGCAGATAATTGATGAGATCAGCCTGATTGAGGAAGGTTTTGCGCTTGAAAACGACAAAATCCAAACGAACGCGGCCAACCAGATTAACGACCTCACACAAAAAATCGAAGATGCCAAAAGGAAACTTTCAGAAGCAAAGCCAATTACATTGGCCGGTATTCTTGGAATAACTCAGCAGGAACTAAATGGCGTTTTCACCGTTGGTAATGCGGTAAATGGATTGGCCGATGAAATCATCGCCAGCCAGCAGCGCATGATCGACGCTCAGATTAAGGCCAACCAGGAAGCTATTGACGCCCGCGAAGAGAACATCAGCGACCTTGAATCTCAACTCGATAAGGAGTTACAGCTTAACGAAGAGGGGCGGGCCAATAATTCAGACGGAATAAGAAAGCAGCTCGAGGAAGAGGAAAGGCTCCGCCAGGAAGATCTTGCAAGGCAAGCTCAGGCCTTTGAGGAAAAAAATAAAATCGCAAAACTAGGCGTAGCTGCTGATGGTATCGCCCAGGCATCAAACATGATCACGGCAGCAACTCAAATCTATGCTGGTTTAACTAAGATTGACCCAACTGGAATTTCAGCAACTATAGCTGTGGCCGCTATGTTTACTGCCTTTGCGATTCAAAAGGCTAATGCCATTGCCCAGATCGACGCACAGGAGGCACCCGGATTCAAGGAAGGGGTTATTGACTTGCAGGGCCCCGGAACCAGCACGTCCGATTCAATCAACGCTAAACTATCAAGAGGTGAGAGCGTTATGACAGCGAAGGAGACTGCCGACAATTACGATCTTTTTAAAGGAATTCGTGAAAAGGATAGCGTGCTTGTTTCGCGTGGCATTGATACGCTGTTGAAGAACACCGGAATTTCTCTTATTCCGGATTTTGCAGCCGGATTGAAGAGTAAGAAAAACGCTATTTCAGAACAGGAGCGAGTGATCGTTATGCAAAACAATGAAATTGACTATAGCGGCCGTTTCGATCAACTGATCAAACAAAATGGCGAGAAGGTTTACATTGATCACCGCGGCAACCTGGTGAAAGAAAAAGGTTCACATAAATTGATAATACGCAAAGGAAATGTCTGAATTAAAATACGTCATAAAGCAAGCGTATGTGGACCCCGTTGGGGACCCTTATTTGTATTATGAATACACTCGATCAACTTATCTGAGAAACCTTAAAGTAATTACAAACACAGATGTTATTTTGGTTGAAACTCAGGTTGACGATCAGATTTGGTATAAAAAGGAGTTGAAGTCAAAACTCAAGTGTGGCAAGGAAGACATGCAGTATTTCTACGACAACATTGATAATTGCGCCAAGTACTGGGTTGAGATTTTCAGGCTTTGTTCTGATAACAAGTGGACGTTTGAATTCATGGGTTATTTTTCGGCCAACAACATTGAGTTTGATTTGGATACTTGTATTTGCGAAATAGACGTTCAATCATCATCCATTTACGACTGCATCGAAAAAAACCGGAATTTAAAGTCAAACTATATTTTCGACAATGGTTTAGCCGGAATTACAGGAAACGTGGAGCTAAGCCCAAGTGATGGGTTTTTATTTATTGCAGCTGACCTGATTGACATTGTTAAGTTAACTCTTTCAAAAATGTTTTGCAGGGGTTACGATGACCAAAAAAGAGCCTACGCGGTTTACCCAGTTTCAGACTTCTTTAACTGGCAAAAAGATAAGGATCACGTTGATGGGTTTTTTTACAGCACAATTTCTTATTTAACAGAAGGTCAGCATGACGACGGCACCCCGTTAACGCTGATAAACAATTACGTGAACCCTACACACAATCCTTACTTCATCATGATCGGCACGCTTTCAGATACACTTAACCCTACAGCAAGCAACCCATCAACAAAGTGGGATTTTACTTTCGCCTACATCGAAAGAATGATGCGAGAAGTCTTCAACGTGTATTGGGTTCTCGAATCTCAGTTATACATCAGATGGGAGCATTATTCCTGGTTTGAAAAGGAGGTTAACTACAACTCAGTTACCGCTACAAACGCGCCGATGAACAAGTTTAAGCGGAAATTCAAAATCAACAAAGACGACTATCCTTCATCGGAGCTTTGGAAATTCACAAACCATTCCAGGCCCGACTGGGTTGGAAAACCAATCATATACCCTAACTGCTCAAACCAGGAAACAAAAAACCGCGGCGACGAGAATACATGCACCGATCCGCGCGACATCTATACAAGGTGCTCAACCGGCGAGGAAGGCATGAATGACAACGGATTCGTTTTATTCGATGTTTATCTCAGCTCATACACACTGCCAAGAACAGGGCCGTTCAAAGTGCGTAGCGCTGTTGGTTACCTGACCACTGCTTCGCTCGAAAATGCTCGCCTTAGTGTCGCCAATCTTCATTTGGATTTGCACCGGCACAACCGGCCGTTCAAAGAGGGAACCATGAACGGAAACTCAGAAACGTTCTTTAGCAAAGTTTACAAAAAAGAACAGGAAAAAATTATTGTCAAGGATTGCTGCGGCGACAGTTTCAAGCCACACGAATCACTAGTCAGAACAGAGCTCGGTGATGGTATCATCATGCAGTCTGAAAAAAACCTGTCAAAAGACATTATAACATTTAAAGTGAAGCACAAATGATAGTTTCAGAACCAATATTGCCAATTCGGTTTTACAACAACATTTTCGATCAGCATCGATTCAATATCCATTCGAATAACTCGAAGCAGGTTGATCTGTGCTTTCCAACTAACGGACTTCCCAGCTTTCAGATGCGAAGAACATCAACGCTCGCGGCTCCGACAAAGTTCATACTTCGCAACGTTTGCAACGATTACGGCATGGTTTTGTCTTATGGCCCGGATGGTCCCATCTGGACGCCAAGAAATTTATACAATGTTATTCCACAGTCAGCCGCGAACTTCGGAAAGGTGGCATCGGAGCTTTTTTACGAGGATTTTACCTACACGATGGGTGCCGTTTATGACGATGGCGTTAATCCTCCTTCAGGCGTTGCCGATGTTCCGTTTTGTGAAATCACGTGCCGCGGGCTTTCAAACATTTCAAACCTGGATCCATTTTACACGTCTTCTGTTGCTAACTTTAAAATACCGCTCCAATTTCCAATTGGCGCCACATCACAGAAGTATTCTTTTAAAATGATTATCGATCGGTTTATCCGGTCGGTCGGAAGTTCTTTCGCCATAAAAATTTACAACGGTACAACCAGCGGCACGCTCATTGCCACAATAACAGCTGCAGGCATTTACAACTATGATTTCACGGCCACATTCGACTTTTTAACCATAGAGTTTTATCAACTCAAAGGCGGCGACATTTTCGATATACGCTACGCCCAGGCAAGTATCGATACTTTTGATCAGAAACTTGACTTTGATGTTGAGCTCGATGAGGCTCAAATTCAAATAGCTGGCATGGCCAATGGAACCGATCTGTTTATTTACTCAGATCAAAGCACCCTGTATAACATCACGCCAGGCGAATACTACTACATAATCGTTGATGGCGCAAACAGGTACTTTTCGGAAGTGTTTAAAGTAGTTCCTGTTTCCGAAATTCAGAAATACTACAAACTACGATGGAATAGTGATTGTGACATAAACGATGCTGTCATTTACAATTTCGAAAGATTTCCTTTTGCTCCGTTCAGTTTTGAAAACGTGCTTTACCTCGACGCCGCGCTGTTTAAACCGGAGCCTGAAACAACCGAAGAGGGTGAAGAAAACGGTGAAGGTGAGGTTACTACCTTGTATAAATCCTGGAAGAAGAACATAAATCTGGAAATTGCCAAATGCCCGGAGTTTATTGCCGATTCTCTATCCGCTATGTTTATTCACGACACAATTGAGATAACCAGGCCTTTAAACTACATGCAGGAAACCGGCCTCACCACGTTCACTGTTGAAAAGGTGGTTCCGGAAGTTTCCAACGTTCTCAACGATTACTTTCAAAAGGTAAACCTAAAGATGCTGATTTATGAAAACTTCTCGAAGTCAGGATGCTGCAGCCTTGCAAAAGAATTTAGCTGCAACCCATGCACCTATAACACAGCTTCCGATTGCAGCACTGGTTACCAGTTCATAACAACAAGTCCGCCTGCCGCTGGTGATGGTGTTAAGGATTGCGACACAAACGAACTCATTGTTCTAAACGACGATGATGTTGTTTGTTTCAATAACTTCTTCTACTATTTCAGGAAGGTGAGTGATATCTGGCAGATTTACAAGAAGATGCCAAGCATTGTTCAGGTCACAACTGTTGGTTCTGATCAATTCGTGCAAGGTTGGGTTATACCTTTTTCATCCGCGCTACTCCAATACAAAAAGAACGGTGGCGCCTGGACCACTTATTCTTACGTTCTGGCCCATTCTGATGGATATTACGGTATTCTTTTTCCAACCAGCTTAATGAGCGGAGCAACTGATTTTAAAATAAGAGTCAAAATGAATAACGTTAACTGTAGCTTAGGAACATCTGATGAGGAGGATCTTATCTAATGAATTGTAACGACTATAAATGCGCCAGCTGCGATGCGCTCCCGGATATATCGTTCAGCATATGCGCTCCAAGTGTTTCAAACGGGCAAATAACCGATTTGTTTATTTCAAAACAAGGACATCCATTTATTGACGTCGAAGATGCTGATGAATGGGCGTCAAGGGTTGTTTTGTCTGGAAACATACCTGGTGCACTGTTGAATTTAAAAGGCATTGGTAGTAAAGCGGTTCCTACTCAAAATACATCAACCGGAGCGTTCGGGGTATCGCAGTACTCAAACAAAACACACCAGTTCGCATTCAAAATACATGAGGTTAATGAATCGAACTATTCTTTGATCCGGTACTTTGAGAAGTTTCCAAAAGCAACTTGTTGGTACGGAACCGGTGGCGGAAAGTGTTTCGGTGGAAACTCCGGAATGGATTGTGAGGTTGTTTTCAACAGCATTATTCCAGAAAATATTCTTGAGGTTGAAACCGTGGAGGGCACTATCACATTCACGTCCGCGCTTCATCCTTGTAGGTCAAATTCCATGATCTAGTTTTTTCCTTCAAATTGAGGTAGCAATAGTTTTTTTATTGGCTGAATTTTGTTCCGTCAATTATTAACTAACATTATTTGAAATGGCAACAGCTTGCACAACAATCACATGTCCAACTACCTGCGCTGATCCACTACCAGCTGGATCGTGGAGCTTATGTGCTCCCGTAGTAAATGTCGGAGAAATTGAAGAGATTCTCTACACAAACATCGGATTCCCGCTCACCGACGAAACGGACGCTTCGGAATGGGCTGACCGTAAAGCGCTGACCGATTCCGATGAGGATAAGATTCATTCGATTTACTGTAAAGCGGAGAAACCTAAGCCTGAGAAAACGGAAATCGAAATCAGCCGAAATACAAAGGTGGTTACCAACCGTAACACCAAGATAACCGGCCAGGTTTTTGAAACAAACGCCACAAACTACACTGCCTTTCGTAAATGGGCATGTCCTCGCAAAGTTTTGGTATGGTATCTACTAAAAGACTCAGCAAATCTGGTGGGAAATGAAAGATGATGTCCATAGTTCGTTCTCGGAAATTACGTTTCTTTCGGTGCGCCGCCAATCAATGCCGTCAAGCCGCCGTCCACATCGAACGCGACGCCGTTGACGAATGATGCGCTATCGCTGAGCAGGAAAGCAATCGCCTCGGCAATCTCTTCGGATTGACCAACGCGCCCAATCGGATGGAGCGCAATGCAGGCATCAATCATTCCCTGCGGATTCGGGTCGCGCGAAAC
>CALBHK010000319.1 GCA_937894565.1 uncultured Chlamydiae bacterium | reverse complement strand
TTCCCTACACGACGCTCTTCCGATCTATGAAGGAAGTCTATTTTGTAATAATGTGATTTGGTCTAAAATTTGCTGTAATCTAACTGCAATTTCTTTTAACTTATTATTCACTGATTTTTCCTAAAACACTGCTATTACTGTCCTAATATCAAATCTTAAATTAAAGAGTTACAATATAATAAATCAATTAATTTTCAAAATATTATACAAAATTATTTATATGCATTAATTTCTTTAAAGTTTAGCCCGAAGACCTTCCACCAATTGTAAAATAGAGGCCAATCCCTGAGGGTTCTGAATCTGTTCTATTGGAATACCACTCATCAATTTATTGGGTGATTTCATAAAATGCTGCATCCAGGCTGTATCCCCACCTGTCAGAGCATCTAGTGATGTGGTAATACGGATTAAAGTGAGGGCGATTTCTCCCTGTTTTGAAGTGGGATCTAATTCAAGAGAGGTTAAAGTTTTCACCGAATCTATACTGAGTATTAAGGCTAGTTGATCCTGTGCAAGACCAAGTCGTTTAGCAGCAGCTAAAACTGCCTTAGCTAATATCATTTTCTGTTTTGCAGTTTTTTCTGATGTTGTATGCATGACCGATCCCTGTTTCAGACGCTGCTAATTCATAGAGTTTATACTATTTAATTATCGTTGATCAGACACTCAATTTTTACTAAAGATATATTAAGTTTGGCTTTAGATAAGGAAGCAACGGTTAAATTATTTGATAAGGAAGCAACGGTTAAATTATTTAACCGCATGTAGTGATTTTTAGAGCTTCAACTTGCAGTTCAAGAGATCGAGGTCTGCCAATACAGGCTAGATGTAAGCAAAATTTAAATGCAGCAAGAGCATGACCATCTTTTACTGAGTAGAGTTGTAGACGAGGAAACTCCTCTTGAGTCGATGGATGTTTATCTGTTGATGCTTTTGCTAATTTGAAAAGTTGAGGCTGTTGTTTAGCATCTAACTTTGTTTGCAAATCTTGTCCAAGTAAGTGCCAAAATTTGGCAGGAAATAAAGCCTTAACTTGGGAGTAAAAATGTTCGAGTTGATTGATATCCTTCCAGCGATAATGGATACCTGTGTGTGATGCGGTCACTCGATTCAAAAATATATTCAGGACGCATGCAATTTGTATTGGATTTTTACGAGCTATTTTCTGTAGATGTTCAAAAAAATAAGTCACCGCATGAAGCTCTTCAGCGCTATCAAGCATTGCTGGTTTTAAGTGGGTTGAGCTATCAATACTAAATAAACGTGGATTCCCTTTTTTTGATTTAATGTTTGCTAAATTTAGAGCATTTTCATACCAATAATTGACGAGTTCTTCTGGCAAGCACATACGTTGAGCTGTACTTTTAGGATCGTTAGTAGTCTCCAATATATTGAGCGTTTCATAGAAGCGTTGAAGTGAAATTTTAGAATCTTCTGTTCCAACAAAAAAATCAAAAAAATCATGGGATTGATCTATTTGTAACGACAGTTCATCTAAAATGTCAGTAGCATTACTTTGAAGCCATTTTGTTTGATCGTTCAATAATATAGTTGCTAGAACGGCCTGGTTTTTTTCAAAATTAAAGTCTTTTTCATCATTTGTTATTTGCAAATTTTTAAACGTTGCATTGTGTCCCATAATTTTTTTAGCCAATTCATTAGGCATATCTGGATGATGTTTTAGTAGTTTTTGACCAGCTATGAGATAACTTAAATGAATATAGCTTTTGAATGTTTCAACTGGCTCTATATGTCCTAAGAGATGTGCAATAACAAACCAATGGTTTTGTCCATGTTGATTTTGAAGTAGCTCAGCTCGAATTTTTTGATATTCGTTTTCGCTATAGTCGGTTAGCTTTTGCACAAGTGGTGCATATTCACAGTTCAGTAAAAGCGATAAATGATTCGCTGCAGTGTGACGAAAAGAGTGAAAGGAGTAATGATGCCCTTTAAAGACCTGATTTAATATCAGTTTTAGGGGTGCGGTGACAGTGTGTTTATTCAGTTTTTTATTTTCATTCAAGTTGCTGAATAAATATAAACTTTTCTTATTCTCTAAACGTTTTTCAACAACAAAATCGCTAAAGAATTGGTACTCATCATCTTTTAGCAAAGCGCTCTAACAAACCCTTGCTGCTGCAAAGGCTCTCTGCGCATTTTATAGCGAATTTTCGCTTATTTCCTGGGTTTTCTACCGACGTTTTGGCCTTTATTTTAAATCAACCCTTGAAGGGATTGATTTTAGAGACTTATGGCTCTGGGAATGCTCCTAATAATGATCCTCGATTATTAAATCTGTTGAAGGAGGCTTGTGAACGGGGGGTGGTTATTATTAATTGTACCCAATGCTCTCAAGGCCGGGTTGAAATGAGTCAGTATGCAACAGGGCATACTTTGAAGAAGGTAGGCATAATCAGCGGTCAGGACATGACCCCTGAGGCCGCGCATTGCAAGCTTTTGTATTTGCTGAGTAAGAATCTTCCGACTGAGGAGGTAAGGCGGTTGATGGAGCAGGATTTGAGGGGGGAATTGCAGTGAGGGGTGTGTTGGTGGTTTTGTTTTAAGATATCTTTTACCAGCAGGGGGGTGAATAAAACTGCGGTTTTTCAAAGAAAGGTAACGCAGGCGGGCACGCCTGCGTTACCGGCTTTTAAGCACCTAAAAAAACCGCAGTTTTATTCACACCCTACCAGCAGCTGCAGGTTGTTTATGAGTCTGTTTGTTGTTACCCCCATCCCTTGCTTGAGGATGGAATCTATGTATATTTGTAGCTGAGCCATCCTTTCCCTTCTTTTTATCTCTCGTTCCAGATGGATTTTGGGCTTCAGATTCAGCTTTCTTTAGCTCCTCGACCTTTATAACAACCTCAACATCCTCTTGCTCAGTTTCTGATGACTCATCCTCTTGAGATAACTTCTGTTGAGCAGCCTCCGTCGAAGTTTCTTCTTCAGGCTCAATTTCCTCTAAAGGCTCTACTGCTGGCATGGTAGGAGATGGAGGAGTCGTTAAAGCTGAAGTAGAAGCTGCATCAGTAAGATTAGTCGCCACTTGAGGCGGGGATGCTTTAGCTTCTAATGCTGGCGTGGTAGGAGATGGAGCACCCGTTAAAGCTGAAGTAGAGATTGCATTAGCAAGGCTAATCACCACCTGAGCGGGGGGTTCTTTAGATTCTAAAGGAACCGGATTTTTTTGCATTTTCTGGAGTGCTTCTAAAGTTTGCGTTGCTACAATATCCAGATGTCCAAGCGATGTACCAAAAGATCGGA
>CALBHK010000318.1 GCA_937894565.1 uncultured Chlamydiae bacterium | reverse complement strand
CAGACAGAGATAATCATCCTTTGGTTTGGCTTTCAATTATTCAGGAAGAATTTGGTGAATTAGCAAAAGAAATTAATGATGCGGATTTTCAAACCGAAAATCTTTCTGAAAACTACCGAAAAGAATTAGTTCAAATTGTAGCAGTCGGGCTTCAAGCAATTAAAAATTCAAAAAACGAAGATGCAAGAAAGCTTTATGAAGCGACCTTTAAAATAACTAATGGAGAATCTGACCATCCAGATTTCGATAGTTATATGTCATCTGTAAAATGGGGATTTGACAGTCCACTAACTATTGAAGATTTAGATCAACTCAAGCCAAGTGAAATCATTCAGAGATTAAGTGAATTCAAGGAAAAGAAAAATAGATTTGGTGAACCTTTGACTGAAGGACTCTCTCGGACATTTGAAAGTTTCGTTATTAAGGAGCCTGTAAAATGTTCTGCACTCATCAAAGACATTCTTATTCTTCCAGCTCTCTATGTTTCTTCATTGTTTGATGGTTATACTAAGTGTTGGACGGATAGTAAGTTTGTGCCTGTTGAAGAGTTAATTGATCTTGCAGTAGCAGCATTTGATAATGAGCCTTTTTGTATGGAATTAATTGATAAAAATTCTAAAGCTCGTTGGGCTGCAAATTCAATTTTTCGATTTATTTCTGCTGGTATCAGGGATGATGAAAAGGCATTTGATCCAAAGTTAAATGATAAGTGCTATGAAGTTTTAAAGAAAGCAATAAGCCTCGTAAAGCCAGATGAAGATTATAAGGGATCATCAGACGCGCTAACAAGAGCAATCAATGAACCGAGAGGCGTTTTGTTCGAGTCAGCAATATTGCTTGCATTAAGGCAAGCTAGACTTTGCTACAACAGCAATAATGATACAATTATAAATGAGTCAGAATTTAAAAACGCATGGATTAATCTTTTTGAATTAATCAAAAATCCCCTTCAGGTACAAGATGAAAGAGAGGTTTCTTTACACGCTCATATAGGAGCACTTTATCGTCAATTCATGTTTCTTGATAAGGATTGGTTGTATAAGAATATTGATATTGTTTGCCCATCTGATTCTCTGAAGCCAGAATTATGGTCTTCTTTTATTCAAGGATTTTGCTACGTTACAGTTTACGTTAAAGAAATGTATTCGCTTCTAAACAGTAGAGGCCATTTATTGAAGTTTCTTCGTCTTAATGATGAGGGGCAATCAGGAACTCGTATAAATACTCTTCAGGAACAAATTGTTAGATTAGCAACAATCGCCGTTCTTCTCAAAGACGAGTCCTTAAATCAAGGATTGCTTAAAGACATTTTTGATACAAATGATGGTGAGGAATGGAACAGTATTATTAGATCGCTTCCGCGCATTTTAGGGGAAGAGCTTGATGATGAAATCTTTATTGAAGCAAAGAAAATTGTTTCATTCTTATTAGACAAGTTTGACTCCGTTCAAGATAAGGATAAATGGAAAAAACATTATGAAGGTATTGGGTGGCTTCTTAAACTCTTTAGGGACCCAAGTGATGAACTTGTAAAGAGAATCATTGCAGTTTCAGCCTTCTATAGCAATGCACATTGGGATCATTATGAGATAGTGGAGTATCTAGAGCCTTTCAAAGATAGCCATACTGAAGTAGTTGGAAATTTATACCTCGAATTACTAAAGAGTAGTAAAGGCTATCCCGCATATCCTGAAGAAAAAATTGTAGCAATATGTAGTTCTCTGAAAACGAGCGGAAAAAAAGAAATATTAGCAGATATCTGTCGTTTTTATTCAGATAAACTCCCAACAAGTAAATTAACCAAAGAACTTTGTGCCATGATTTGAATCACTCAAGGAGTGATTCAAGCTCGTGCATCCAATAATAATTTTTGCCACCATCGAATGAAATGATTTCTTCATCTTTCTCAAGTGAGTCGATGTACTCATCACGAGCGATTCTCCAAGAAATTGGGTCTTGGGATTTCATAAGCTCTACAGTGTCAAATTTCATCCAGCCAACAGTGGTTTCCTCTGGGTAACATTGACGAATAGATTCTTCAAATATTTCATCTGTATCAATCGCAGTCAGTTCTTCTTGAAGAATATGCTTGATGACCCAAGAGGTTCCCCATTCGACACCAACGCCATCAAGATGTCTCATCAGATCATCGCTTTGGCACTCAGGACAGATTCCCTTTGGAGCCTGAACATAGCATCCATAGCAAAATGGCGTAGTACGATTGAAAGCTAATGTTTCGAGTTTTTGTTGAATTTCAGATTTCATAATAAGTCTCCTTGTTTCGGTTTTGTTTTCCCCGTTTGGGGCCTCTTCACCAAAAGCTGAGAGGCCCAACGGGAGAAAAAGTGCAGAGACCGAGAAGACCGTGATCCGACCCTTGTGGGGCAGAAACGAGTGACAGCTACGTCGCTCCAAAGGAGCGCAAGCATTGAGTAGCTGGCGCGAAGTCTGCGGAGGAGCACAAGAGGGATTCGACAGGCTCAAACGTCAATTACGAAACAATACGGAGACTTCATCTGAGATTAAAAACTCTTAATGCTTTTCTTTTATCGACTAGGCATCCTCATGGCCTTTGGCCAATTGGATGCTTTTGATTCCATAATAAGCTGTAGCTGAGCCTTGCGAACTTGATTAAGGATCGTTGGTAGGTTTCCGCTGGCAACTGCTCCAAAAGCTAAGACGACTGCGATTTTGATTAAACTGTTCATGTGATTCTCCTAATGTATTTAATGTTGATTAACTGTTGGCCATGCTTTGAAGCATGGGAAATATGACTCGTAATTTATTCTCGTCGAGTCTTTCGAGTATCTCCTGACACTGTTCAACGATTTCATGGCGAAGAAGAGGCTGCTTTAAAAGTTGGTGGAACAACTCCATCGTGAAGCCATAGGTTTCGACAATGTGGCGAATTTTCTTTTCTGTTAAAGTGACTCGTCCATTTTCAATGAACCCAATGGTGTTTCTTCCAAACTTGTAGTCCTTACTTGCAGAGTACTGATCCAGTCCTTTTTGAATTCTCAGCTCCTTCAAGACTTTGCACTCTCTGGTAATTTTGCGATGGCAGAAGCGTCGATCTTTTCTGTTCTTTGTAGTGATCTTTTCTTTGGGTTCGATGATCTTTTCAATGGCCTTGTATTTTCCAGATCGGATGCATTCTACGTCTGCATCAGTGAAGCCATAGACATCTTGAAAAAGTTTGAATTGTTCAATGCTGATGTTGCCGCGAACATTTTCAAGTCGTTCGATATTTTTGTGATCGAAAGGTAAAAAATGAGCGGCCTGTTTTCGCCTTAGTTTTCTGAGTAAGCGCATTTTTTTAATGATGACTGCGAACTCGGAGATATAGGCTTGTGATGATTTATTTTCGGTTATAGACATTTCCATAATTAACTCCTGACAAATAGCTCAAGCGCGAAGGAATGATCCTTACGAGATTGAGGAGATGATTTGTTTTTTCTGTGGGATTGTTTTTGAAAAGCAAGCAACTGCTTGCTGAAAAAGACTAAGAGTTTTGTATATTTGCGAGCGAGCTTGCTACTGAGCGCAAGCACACGCTAGTCGCTGCTATTCAAAACTCGATGCTGGCAAGCACTTGGCAAGCGATGACTGAAAAATTACGAAATTTCTTGAAATAAAGACAAGTGACCTACCACTCTCTCGTAGTGTTGTTAGGTACTTAGGATTGTTAGGGAACTGCCAATTAGGTCGAACCAACTTTAAAAAATTGGAGCGGGAGACGGGACTCAAACCCGCGACCTATGCCTTGGCAAGGCATCGCTCTATCAACTGAGCTACTCCCGCAATATAAATTGCGAGCTATAAACTTAATGAAACTGTAAATTGAAGTCAAAGTTAATTTATAAGCAAACAGAGTTTTATCAGGACCCAAAATCAGTCCAAAATATCATTTCTTGACGATATGTAAATTATATGTAAGTATAAAAACATGAAAATTGGGTGGCTTCTTGTGGATCTGAATTCTTTTTTTGCGAGTTGCGAACAGCAAGATCGCCCAGAATTACGTCATAAACCGATCGCTGTGGTTCCGATGATCACCGACAGCACCTCTGTGATCGCTGCAAGTTATGAGGCCAAGCTTTGTGGGATTAAAACAGGCACTAAAGTTTTCGAAGCAAAAAAAATGTGTCCTGGAATTCAATTTATTTCCGGAGGCCATAAAAAATATGTCGAGTTTCATCATCGCATAATTGATGCGATTGATGAAATTTGT
>CALBHK010000317.1 GCA_937894565.1 uncultured Chlamydiae bacterium | reverse complement strand
TCATCTTCATCTAAAGGTGTATAACTATGATGAGGAAAATACTCTGGATAAAAACGCATTATTTCATTGCACCAAGAATGAAATGTTTTACCTGTAATTGCATTCTTATTAACATTTATAGATACAGACATTTTTAATCTTTCTGCAATTTCCCTTGCAGATTTGCGAGTAAAAGACAGGAGTACAATTTGATTAGGCTGGACACCTTTGTTAAGTAAATACTCTGCTCGTGCTACAATAGTTTTAGTTTTACCAGTTCCCGCCCCTGCTAGAACCAAAAGATGTTTTCCATTAAATTCTGCTGCTTTTTTTTGAAATTCGTTAAGAGAGGTCATCTATTTTTTATCCTTTGTTACGCAGTATCGTAGCCTGTATGCAGCATAGCGGAATACAGGGCTAAAAATAAAATCCAGTGTTACGTTTCACTTCACACAGGCTACAAAATTCATCTTAAAATAATCAAGGCTCTATAACTTTGATATCAATATTTAATTCCGCTGATTTTTTAATCATCTTTTTATCAAAACTTAAAAATGCCTGTGTGTGTAAACTAAATGATAAATGCAAGGCATCAGCAAAGTCCATCCCTTGTTTACTCCACCCCAACGCCATAATAATCAACTCTTTATTTTCAGTAACAATATTTTCTAAACCAAGTAAGTTAGTTAACGCAATAGCAATGTGGTTAGATGAAAACTTATAGCTAAAACGTAATACCCATTCCGTTTCTAAAATCACCGTCTTTGGAATAAATATCTGTTCAGATGAGGCAAAAACTTGATATGCCTTTTGATACTGTACTTCATCATCACGCGTTAAAAACCGAACAATGACATTCGTATCAATGGTTATCATTTTGTCCCCATTGCATACTAACACCCTCTTGAATAGCTTCATTCATCTCTTCAATCGTTTTAGCTTCGCCTTGATACGCCAAACAGCCTGCAACATCGTCTAACTTTGTTGTAGATGAGGCAGTTTTAGCTTTTAACAAAATACCTTGAGGGGTTAATTCAATTTCTAATTCTTGTCCTGCATTTAAATGATAGGCGTCACAAATGGCTTGGGGTATTACAACGTGTCTTTGAGGGGTTAAATGTGTAGTTTGCATTTTTACGCTCCAATTTAAACGTAAATATAATCTATTAGAGCCTCTTCGTCTTGCCCAATTTTCTTTCCGCAAAGAAAAAAACCCTTCTAGTTTTGCTAGAAGGGTTTTTTGTATTTGGAGTCTGGCGATGACCTACTCTCACATGGCGAATGCCACACTACCATTGGCGCGGAGCGGTTTCACTTCTGAGTTCGGGAAGGGATCAGGTGGTTCACACTCGCTATGGTCGCCAGACAAACTGGTTGAGTTTGCGTTTTTGCGCTTACTCGAATTCGTTGTCTTTGTACAGTTGGAATTTTGTCTGTGTCATTTTTACGTTTATGCTGTATCTGTTTCGAACTAAATCAAGGTTGTGTATCTTGGTATAAACTGTTTTGGCGTTATATAGTCAAGCCTCACGAGCAATTAGTATTCGTTAGCTTCACGCATCGCTGCGCTTCCACACCGAACCTATCAACGTCATGGTCTCTAACGGCTCTTTAGGAGAGTTAAACTCTCAGGGAGACCTTATCTTGAGGGAGGCTTCGTGCTTAGATGCTTTCAGCACTTATCCCTTCCGAACATAGCTACCCGGCAGTGCCACTGGCGTGACAACCGGAACACCAGAGGTTCGTCCACTTCGGTCCTCTCGTACTAGAAGCAGATCCTCTCAAGTCTCCAACGCCCACGGTAGATAGGGACCGAACTGTCTCACGACGTTCTAAACCCAGCTCGCGTACCTCTTTAAATGGCGAACAGCCATACCCTTGGGACCTGCTTCAGCCCCAGGATGAGATGAGCCGACATCGAGGTGCCAAACACCGCCGTCGATATG
>CALBHK010000316.1 GCA_937894565.1 uncultured Chlamydiae bacterium | reverse complement strand
GCAAGAGCGAAGATCCAAAGAGCGTGATCAGGATCAAAACCAAAAAAGAGATATCGAGCAAAAGAGAGATTCCGCCAATCAAATGAACCGAAATTTAGAAACCGAGAAAAAAATTAAAGAAATCCAAGAGCGAAGATCCAAAGAGCGTGATCAGGATCGAGACCAAAAAAAAGAGATCGAGCGCAAGAAAGAATCAAGCGATCAAAAACGAGATTGGAAATCAGAGAAAAGGGATGCAGTAAAGACCTTGCCGGATGGATTTAGAGATCGGGGCAAAGACCAAAAAGATGATAGAAGAGAGCGCATTTCCAAAGAACGATTTAAAGAAAAAGAGATTCGATGGCAGTCGAAGAGCAAAGTATGGCGTAAAAACTTTTCTAATTACAGAACACGCGACCATATCTTTGATGATCATTTTTGGGATCGTTTCCGAAAAAGACACCATGACTGGAATTTTGATAACAATTTCCAATGGTACTCAGGGACAACTTGGCCACGCATTGTCGTTTGGCTTCCTTGGCAATGGAGTCAGCCGGTTTATTATTTCTATGAAACAGATGGTGATGTTTACTATAGCAGCACTGAAAACTTTTCTTATCTCACACCTGTAGATTCAAAAGAAATATTTATCGAAGAGGCTGCAAGGATTGCAAACGGACGCTATCCTATTTCCAAAGAGCAGTCCGATTGGATGCCTTTAGGAATGTTTACATTCGCCTCAGACAATGATGCCTCAGATACTCCAAAAAGCTATATATCCCTTGCTATCAGCAAACTAGGGGCAGTATCCGGCGCCTATTTTGATGTTGAAAACAATACAACACTGGAAATTCAGGGTGGAATTGATCCGCAATCACAACGCATTGCATGGAAATTTATAGATCAAGATTGGCCGATTATGGAATCGGGCCTTTACAATTTTACAAAAGAAGAATCCACTCTATTAATTCACACTTCCAGCCGTACAACTGAAACACAGCTGCTTATCAAACTTGATAACTGAGCTATATCGAACGGTATAAATTTCGCCGGGGCCTCTTGCCCCGGCTGTTTTAGAATAATCATCTTCTGTATAGACATCGTAAATGAGTTCTTGCTATCTTTACTCTGAAAAAGCAAAGGAAAATAGAAAATTTGAATCAGAAAGAGAACTTAAATGACTCTGAAACAGATACATCCTCTTTTGATTCAGAAGAGTGATCTAATTTATGAAAAAGTGGAGTATATCAGCTATGAAAAAATATCTTTTTGGGGTTATTCTATTCACTTTCTGCGCTCAAATCTCAGCAAACAGTTTTAATTCAAAATATTCGGTTTTGATTGAAGAAAACGAATCGAGTGGTTGGAAAAACTATTATCAAAACACTCTAGATATCACAGACCCCCATAGAACATTATTATTAGCACATAAGTACTTCAAAATAGAAAATGTCACGATGGGTAAAGCAGCAGATCTAGGAGCTGGCACAGGAAGAGACACATTATTTTTATTAAAATCAGGCTGGCAAGTATTGTCATTGGATGCAGAACAACTATCTATTGATATTATTTTAAACCGAGTGGATGCGAATCAATTACCCAATCTTGAAGTGCAGGTGACATCTTTTTCTAAGATGACACTACCCCCAGAATTAGATTTGGTTAATGCAAGTTTCAGCTTGCCGTTTTGTAATCCTAATGATTTTAATCAATGTTGGGAAACTATTGTCGATAGCATAGCTGATGGAGGACGATTTTGTGGTCAATTCTTTGGGCAAGAGGACGAATGGGCTAATAATCCTGATTTAACTATCCATACTTATGAAGAAGTAATAAAGTTATTTGAACCCAGATTTCAAATAGAATATTTACAGATTGAGAATGGTCTTTTACCTTGTGCGAATGGAACAATGAAGCATTGGCATGTTTATCATGTGGTAGCAAAAAAAATAATTAATAAAATCTAAGCTCAGGAGGAGCGACACAAATAATTTTGTTATATTTTTTGTGTCGGCCCTCCGGGCCTTGGTTCGTTTTTTCATCTTTCCCAGGCTTTGCAGCCCCTCCAGGGCAGCTACAGCCTGGGCTAATTAGTGTCATCCCTCCGGGATTTGCAAATTAAATATTTTAAAAAAATAGGTAATGGTAAGGGCTTAAGCCCCGGCTGTTTAAGAATAAACATCTCTCATCAGACCTAACATACTCCCTATTGCGCTGGAGCCAGTTTTCATGGGGATATTGACTTGAAGCGTAAGCGTAAAAAATTTTTGACGACGCACGAAAAACGCTCTGGCTGATCATAGGGAAGCCCGTGGCCAGCTTCTGCAATCTGTACAATCTCCAGGCACTGATTAAGCTGAGAAAGTTCTAAAACTACCTCAGCAGAGACTACAGCGCCTACATCACCCATAACAAGCAAGCCTGGCATGCGCAGAGTTTTGATCAGCTCTCTATAATCAGGATTCGGCGGCCTTAAAACTTCGAAAGCATGCATGCTGGTTTGAAATCTTGCCTGCACCAATAGTTCAATGAGATCGCTTACTCGATGGCTGTAGCGCATTCGCATTTCAGTTAAAAAATCCTCCTTGGTCCCATTAAGAATGCGGCGATGTTGGGCGGCGACATCACTTTCATACACTTCAATCTGACGCTGCGGCGATAAAAAGGTGGGTTCGGCCAAAACAAGCCCTCTCACTTGCTTAGGACTGCGACTAGCTGCTACGGCTGCCGTCATGCCTCCCATAGAATGGCCAATAAGCACGGCAGAAGAAAGCCCAAGAGCAACAATTAGGCCCAAGACATCTCTTGCAAGGGTATCATAGCTATAATCTTCGAGAGGTGCACTAGAGCACCCATGGCCACGGGAATCGGGCATGATCACATCGCAATCCTGCTCCAGCGCCTGGGCCAAAGAAGACCAGCACGCCCCATTTGTCATGAGCCCATGGAGTAAAATGACAGCTGGCTTATCACCGCCGGTTCGCAAATAGTGTATGTTAATTCCATTTGCTTCACAGCTGCCCGTTGTCCATGTAGCCATTGGTTCCTCTTTCAAAGATACAAACACGAAAAATGAAATAACTTATCTATGTTAGGATGAGTTCGGAAACGACACTAGCGACAGCATTGACTATACTGTTATGCCCATGGCCAGTTACAATAGCATAGCTTGCATTTTGCCCATTTACTTCCATCAAAGTAGAATCATAATTTGTCACTTGCCAATCATGGGGGGAGGCAATAAAAGTATACTTACGCTTGGGAGCATTAGAAAGAGCATTCGTCCACTCTTCATTTAATTGTTCATTACGCTTAGAGGTAGTGGCCATTTCTTCAGAGATGTTTTTTGACATCACGCAAGATAAGCCCACTTTATTAGCAAAATTGACTAACGAAGATCCTTTACAGGCGCCTACAATGGATACAAATCGCAATTTATTAATATTTACATTAATTTCAGATTTTGCAATTTCTGCTTCAATAGCTCGGGCAATTCTTCCCCCGTTGGATACCCCTACTAAAACCAATTCTTTTTCATCAGAAGTTTGTGCCCACTTTACAATCTCATCAAAAATGGGTTTTACCATTTCATCTAACTTGGCATTTCCTTTCTGAAGAACACGAGGAATAAAAATATCCGTTTCAGAGAGGTCTTTTTCCTGCATTGCATCCACGATTTTTTTAAATTGAGTGGGATTATTATTAAGACCATGCACACAGACAACAAGCCTTTTTTTGGATAACTCCCTAGTATCAACCTTTGTGAGTGGGTCCATCTTGGCATCCACACGCCGCACGCTAAGGCTCATTTTGTTTAATGCATAGACCAAAAGAGCTCCAAAACTTTGAATGAAGCTAATGGCTTTTTTTATCCAGGAAGTTTTTTGAAAATTAGAAATACAGGACTGTGTGTTATCAAAAAATTTAACACCTGAAATTTGTAATATCGGGTCTGTATTCATCTTGACTCTCTTTTTACTTAAATAAAGCATGATTTTACTAAAATTATAGTTAAAATGCAAATTTTACTTTATAATCACTTTAAAAAATCAATTCAAAGATCCAAATTTATATACAAGCCCCACTCCGAGCAAGTGGTTATAGAAATGAGAGCCGCCGTGATGGAATTTGTATTCCAAGGTAATCTCTGTATCGCAGAAAAAGGGAGAGGCAAGGCCTGCCATTATCTGATAGGAAAAATGGCTCCACTTTTCACTAAAAACAACACTGGAATTTGAAGCAAACATGTGTTGGAAATCACAACCTATGCCGGCGCCAATAAAAGGTTTCCAAAGTGCGCACTCCCACAATGAGCACTCCCACAAAGTTAGTGGCAAATCCCATAATAGGTTGGCCATATAGGAAGAAGCCTGGTAATCCCCGTGACTCGAAGATCCTTCCACAAAGAAATCAATTTTTCTTATAGCATTTCTTCTAAAAGCATATTCAAATTCCAGCCGCAAGTCATTCGTGTAATAATAACCAAGCGATGCGGCAATGATGTACCCTGTCTGATATGTGGCTTTGTTTCCTTCGATTGTAGTATTTTGCAAGAAAAGAACACCGCTCAAAATTTTAGCATAGAAATCCGTCCCATCTACGCAGCAGCTCTCTTCATAACAGCTGGGATCCTCAGCATACCATTCTTGGGCCTGTGCATCAACTGCCACGAGGAATAAAGATAACATTAGAAGAAGCAAAATATTTTTTTTCATTTGCGCAAGACCTGTTTTAGAATTTCGCTAGTGCGTAATCCGATCATCATAGCAGGTCCTGTCGTATTAATATCAGGCATTATCGGACAAATGGAATTATCCGCTATATAAACGTTCTTTGTCCCATAAACACGTGTATTGCCATCTACCACACCACCGTCCGCCAGAGGGGCCATTTTACAGTGCGATACAAAGTGATGGATATCCAGTGAAAGATTGCTGTTATTTTTCACGTACCGCTCAACTTCTGCATCGTCATAACCAGAAAGGATCACTAAGTTGATCGGGTCGCTTAAAATGGGCCTAAAGTAGGGCGAAGGAAATGGGTAGAGAATATTTAATTGGTCCAGCAAAGCGCGAATATAGACCGAAACAGCGCTCTTCATATTCGCCAAGTCCAGAGGATCTTGGTAAAAGCCGTCATCCGCTGCAGCTATCTGAAATACATTATCACTTTGAATGTTGACACTACCTTCGCTCACTGGGTTCAAAAGGTCAAACCCAATAGCGAGTAGTGCTGGCGTCTGTATGGTAGCCGGTATGAATTCAAATAAAATTTGCAACATGCGCGGATCGCTGGAAATCCCTCCCACTGCTGGCAAGTAGACGCTGTTGATTGTAAATGCATAGGTAGCGCCAGAAGGTATGCCACTCAATGCGGGATCGGCTAGCATCGTAATAAAAATGAGCGGATGGTTTTGGAGATGTTTTCCTACGTTTTCATTAATGAAGACAGGCTTGACCCCTGCATTCTCCAGCACTTGCGCAGGCCCTATTCCAGAAAGTTGAAGCAATTTGCTACTATTGATGCCACCCGATAAAACAACCGCTTTACGAGCCCGGGCTTCAAGGAGCCGGCCATCCTTTATATATTGTACTTTTTTGGCACATCCCTCTTTATCGAATATTATCTTCACTGCTACTGAATCGAAGAGCATAAACAGTTTATGTCCATTCACTCCCTGACCTTGGGGCGTCATGACATTGCTATTTAAAAATGCAGTCGCGCTGCTCACTCGTTTAGTGCCTGTAGGATCGATAAACCACTGGGAACGAGGGTCTATGCAGTTCTGTACACTTGGATCATTATAGTCCACAACAGTCGGAATTCCGGGAAATGCTGCCTGCACAGCAGGCAATAGTACGTTTGTTGTTATCTGCGAGACTGTGGGTGTCTGCAGCACATTAACAGGACCGTTGGATCCTCTTGCCCCTGGCGTAATTGTCAAGCCTTGATAGTTCTCAAGCGCTTGGAAAGTTGCCAATATATTGTCCAGACTCCAATTGGAGCTGCCTGAAATTCCTTCCCAGAGCGAGTACATGGCGTTCGAGCCACGACCATAGTATAATCCGTTAATCGATGAACCACCACCCAACAGCATTCCTGTTGTCCAGTCACTTGTGCGTCCATTGAGCCCAGGCATTGGGACACTCTGACTCCAACCTGGCCAAAAATACTTATACCTTCCGGGTCCAGGCAATAGGAATGCGGGAAGGCCCACAGCTTCAATTGCTGGATCAGCAGTTAAATTTAACCCCCCTCTATTCCTAATACTGAAAATTGGCCTTGCTCTGATAGCTGGCTCATCAATATGCAACCTGCCGCTCCGCCACCTACTACTATAATATCTGCTTCCAGCTCGTCTCCCGACATTTCGCATCGATAAAGAGAAGATGGATCACCAATAAGGTTGGTTGTGGCAGCGATCAAAGCGAGGGCAATAAATTTAATTTTCATAGTGGGTTCCTTTGCGACCCACTATCAATAACACAATTGTTGTTGTCAATTAATTCTTTTTGAAAACCCATTAAAGTTAAAGCTCCTCCTGAATGGACCATTAGAATGTTTCCCTCTATTGCTTGAGCGCTGATGATATTTTTGGCTTCCCAAAATAGCTTGGCCGAATAAATAGGATCGGTAAAAAACCCCTCCTCTCTTGCCAGAAACTTAATGTGCGATATAATTGCTGCGTTCACTGAGCCAAATGAACAAGCAAGCGTTGGTCTATATAATCTAAAGCCCTCTAACAGGGCTGTCCAATCTAATTCATCCTCTACAAACTGCTCAAAACTATGCTGAAACAGCTTTAATTTATCTAAAAATTGTGGCTCTTCATCCGCTAACAGTAAGACATGTACAAGGGTTTGTTTATTTATCCAGGCAAAAGCTAAAATTAAGGCAATAGCGCTTAAGCCTGTGCCCGCATCCACAAATATGTGTTGGAACTTTAGCTGATTCTCTTGTTCATTTCGTAAAATATCCATTGCTAATGTTAAAGCACCGGGCAAAGCTTGATCCATGCACGCACCTTCTGGAATAACTATTGTGGAATCATTGTTCTCTACATAGCTCTGTGCAAGCGCTTCTACATTCGGCCAATTTTTACGTGAGATCCAATGCACTTGGGATTCTGGCACTAACAAGGATGTGAGCAATAAATTGCCTTGCCGTTTGATTGTTGGACTCCCTAATAAAAACAATGTAGGTTTAATGCGATTTTCTATAAGCAGCTGAGTAATACCTAAAACATGGTTGGAATAGGCGCTGCCAATAACGACAGCTTCTTGATAATTGTTACTGATTAGATAGGGAATTAAAGAAGTATATTTTCGCCATTTTGAGCCGCTGATCCCAAAACCCAACTCGTCATCTCTTTTTACTAAGCTTTTCGTTAAGGGAAAATTAAAAGTCTTCAGCGCATGTGTGCGAGAATGGGGAATATAAGAAGTCATGTTAATGATCTTTTTTTCTAAAAATGTAGCCTTATTCATTAAACCTCTTGCGCAATTACATTCGCTTGCTAAAATTGCCTTATTGTTAAATTTTTCGTCCATATGTTTACATAATTTACCAATAAATCTGCTCAAAAAAACATCAATTTTTTCAAGCAAAGCTAATTATACCGAAACACATTGAGGATTTAGAAATTTGAAAAGAAGGCTACTCAAAAATTTTTATCTGGAGCGAATGATTATTGCCTTAAGGCAAAGTATGAGTGAAGATAAAAATTTTGATGCAAAGCCGAAGCTATCAAAAACAAAATCTTCAATGTGTTTCGGTATACGCAAGAGGTCTATTAAGAAGTATTAAACTTTAAAAACAACATAGCAACAGGAGACACTTCTCCTGTCAAATGCTCGAACACGACATTCCTATTTAACGCTTACAAAATTTTATTAAAAATTGACGCACAATAACCAAAAAATATAGAATGCCTTTTTAACTTGTTTAACTTGGTGAATTTTTATGAATAGCTCAAAAACAGATATAACTTCATTGAACAAGGTTACATTTCAAACAATTTTTTCCTTTTGTACTAACAAAGATCTGAATACAGTTTCATTGGTCTGCAAAAAGTGGAATGAGTGGATCAAGCAGGTACTTCCCGGACTGGAGTTATTTAAACACTATTCAAAAATAGAAGAATCGACAGAGATTAACGATTTGAAATTTAAGCAAAAGCATGTATTTAATTGCGTTGCCTTCTTACTTCGACCAACAAAAATAGAAGATAGAAAAAAAGAAGATGAATATAGATTTAAAGTGCACGCGCAAAGCCTCAAAATTGCTTGCATTTGCTATACAGTTTACATTCACCTTCAAATAAATCCCCCACAAAAAATCATAAATTGTATCGGTATACACAAAATCGCAACCAAAAATCTTTTTAATGAAATTAAACTTTCGCAGAACTCTAAAAATCTAT
>CALBHK010000315.1 GCA_937894565.1 uncultured Chlamydiae bacterium | reverse complement strand
TGGGTAATCGTGCGTTGTGTCTTTATCCTGCCTATCCTGCCGCCGAAGGCGATCCTGCCCATCCTGTTATTCTTCTCTTGTTTTTATATCTTGTTAAAAGATGAGTCCCACAGAGAAATTAACCCCATCAAAGCACAAATCTTCTTCCTGAGCTAATTGGTTATAATCAAAATAACGGTGATGTTCAAGGCCTAATTGTACAACAATAAATGTATTAAGAAAAAAAGGTCTTTGGTAGCGGATGCCCAGCTCAGCATCTGCGCAAGCAAGATTTGCTTTAAGATGCTTCTTTTCGTCAGAAAAATCAAGAGAATCGGTAAAAACTTCTGAGTTAATAAGTCTTATTTTGAATGTTCCATACAAACAGGAAACAGAGGCATTTGCATAGCAGCCAAACCCTTTTCCTAAATCCCAGTCAGCCTCTATTCCAGCAAGCGGTCCAATACCGGAAAATTTTTCCCTATTTTGATCTTCTGTTGAGACAAAATTAGTAGAAGAAGTGAGATCGGGTAATGCAAGAAGATGCACTCTTTGGTTAATTTTAGCACCGCGTAAACCAAGATAAGGCTTTAAAATAAAGCAGGATCCACAAGGAGATTTATATCGTGCAATCAAGTCTACGGTATCGAAGCAAAGTTTTAATCTCATGAAGCTGCCATTATCTTCAAAATGGTGGGCGCGTGAATAAAAATGTGTAAAAGAACAGGCCATATCCCAAGCATCTGCCACCTCGTACTCATATCCGGCACGTAGGCCTGCATTCCATTTAAAATGAGGATCATGGCTAATACCAGAAAGGGTAGAGAGAATATGGCCGTCTGCAATCACATCAGACACGCTTGTGGGATAACATTTTTCAAAGCCTCCTTCAAACGCCCTCCAGTAAATAGCATCCACGCTAAAAGCTCCTTTAGGGCAATAGATCACATAAGGGGTACAGGGCATTTCGCAGTATCCAAAAAGAGAGCTTAATGAGAGAGTGCATAAAAGGAGGGTTTTTTTGATGATATTGTTTGAATATGGCATGCGTGCTGTTTCCTTTTATAGTTATTGAATTCTTGTAATGACAAGATGAGCAGAGTAAGAGTCTCCTAATCCAGCGGGAGTAATGGTCAAAGGGATAAGACTAGCGGCAGGATTACGTACAGAGAGAGTAGAATTGATTAGGGTTGTTTCTACAAGAGCTATCCCTACTATTTGAGTCCCTCCTACTGTATTTCCTACTAGAGTATAGGAAAGTTCAGTGCCGTTGAGAGTAAGTACTAATTTAGCTGCTTCTGTGACATTGGCCTGAAAAAGGACTTGGTAAAATCCGATATCAGCTAAATTAAATGTATCGATAGTAAGGCGAGTAATTGATGTAGCGCTTGCAGGTCCATCACTTGGAAATTCAATATCCGAGCCTGCAGCAATCAAGGGAATATTATCAGGCGGCATGAGAGCATAAAAATCTGCAAAATCTAATACGCCAGTTGTTCCTGTGGCACCCGTCGCTCCTGTCGGTCCAGTTGGACCTATATCGCCTGTAGGTCCAGTTGGGCCTATATCACCTGTAGGTCCAGTTGGGCCTATATCACCTGTAGGTCCAGTTGGGCCTATATCGCCTGTAGGTCCAGTTGGACCTATATCACCTGTAGGTCCAGTTGGGCCTATATCGCCTGTAGGTCCAGTCGGACCCATCTCTCCCGTGGAACCAGTAACTCCTGTTGCTCCTGTGGGACCTCCAGGAGAACCTGGAGCCCCTGTGGCACCAGTTGGACCTGTGATCGGGATGCCTCCATCGACAATAATTTGGGTCAATTGATCGACAAGCTGAGCTTGTAATTGAGGAAATAATAAAATCTCATCGTTAAGAATCTCTTCTGTAATGTGTAATAGCTCTGCTGCAGAGGGTTCTTGGCGACAGTCGGAACCTGAACAATGGTCTTTTGTGGTGGGATCTGCATATAAAGGTAGAATGCTTATTAACATTAAAAAGATACGTAGGATCATTCCTTCCTCTCATTACTTGACTTAACTAGAGCGTATATGTTTTTTTAAATAAATAGTCAAATTTTTGTGATTATGCGTTTTAAGGCTGCGATACACATATCAATGTCTTCTAACGTATTATATAGACCCAATGAGAGGCGAAGAGTAGAATCTATCTTAAATCTTTTCATAGTCGGTTGAGAACAGTGATGTCCGGAGCGCACGCAGATGCCTTCAAAATCTAATAATGTCACCATATCAAGAGGATGTTTGCCTTTAATAGTGAACGAAATAATGCCTGCTTTATGATCACTTGTTCCAATTAAACGCATGCCGGGAATGGTTTGGAGCTGCTCTGTTGCATATAATAACAAGCGGGCTTCATGGGATTGAATTTGGTGTATGCCTACTTTGGAAAGATAGTGGATAGCAGCTTGTAGTCCTATGGCTTGAGCAATAGGCGGGGTGCCTGCTTCAAATTTAAGAGGGGGCTTAGCATAGCTACTTTTTGTTAAATCTACCTTTTCAATCATATCGCCGCCACCAGTTATTGGCTCCATCCCTTCCAGAAGAGTCGTTTTTCCATATAAGATACCAATACCTGTGGGTCCGTATAATTTATGTCCGGAAAAGGCATAAAAATCAGCATCAAGCGCTTGCACATCAATGCTTTGGTGCGCAGCCGCTTGCGCCCCATCGATAAGAACTTTAGCTCCTTTGGCATGGGCGGCTTGAATAAGAGTTTGGATGGGATGGATGGTTCCAAGTGTGTTGGAAACATGAGCAATGGAGAGAAGTTTAGTTTTATGAGTTACTAAGTGATCTAGTGATTCTAAACAAAGATCCCCTTGATCGTCGACAGGAATCCATTTTAAATGGGTTCCATATTGTTCGCAGACCATCTGCCAAGGGACAATATTGGAATGATGTTCAATTTCAGAAATGAGAATTTCATCACCGGGTTTTAAAAAACTTTTGGCAAAACTTTTAGCAACAAGATTAATAGAATCTGTTGTGCCTTTTGTGAAAATAATTTCTTCTGCCTGTTTGGCGTTTATAAAATTTTGAACCGATTGTCTTGATTGGTTGTAAAGAAGAGTTGCTTCTGTAGACAGGCTATAAAGAGCGCGATGAACAGTGCCATAGTGGTGTGAATAAAAATTGCAAATGGCATCAATAACCACTTGAGGTTTATGTGTTGTGGCGGCGTTATCCAGGTAAATAAGAGGCTTTTTGTGTTGAAAAATAGGAAAGTCTTTTTTCATGAAGAAGCATCAGGTAAAAATGAATAAGCTTGATGGGAAATCTTTTCTCGGATAGAAGAAATGGGGATTTTATTAGCAACCTCCATGCAGAAGGCATGTAGAATTAAGTTTTTTGATTGGTGAGCAGGTAGGCCGCGCGCTTGGCAATAGAAGAGCTGTTCTCTATTTAATTGACCAACCGTTGCCCCGTGAGAAGCTTTGACATCGTCTGCATAGATGTCCAGGTTAGGTTTGGTATGCGCACGGGCATGAGGGGAGAGTAGTAAATTGTTGTTGAGCTGGTAAGCATCCGTTTTTTGAGCTTCTTTATGAACGTGGATTTTACCCTCAAAACTGCTTTGAGCATGATCTGTTAGGGCATTTTTAAAAAATTGAAAAGATCTACAATGGGGGGCTTTGTGTTCGATCAGCACATGAGTGTGCGCTTCTTTGTTTTTATCTACCATGGCAAGCCCATTTAAAGAGGCTTCACTATTTTCTCCCTCTAATTCAATAGAGTAATCAAAACGGCAGCAAGCGCAACCGTTGGTAGCATGCACCACTTCAAGACGGCTATTCTTTTTTAAAGAGCCGTGCAAAGATTCAAAATGGCAACTGCTTTCGGGGATGTTTTGCGTGGTCTGCACGACATTGACATAGGCCCCTTCTTCAAGTTGAAAATCGGAAACTAAGAAGTGGCCGCTTTTTTCGGCATTGAGTGCAACCGTTGTGAGGGCGATTGTTGCTTGCGCATGATGGCCTGCAAAAAGATGCAATCGGGAAAAATTTAAGGAAGATTCTTTAGTGAGCAGATGTAGAATTTGGATAGGCGCTTCCTGAATAGTGTTAGGAGGAAGGTAGAGAAATAACCCTTCTGCGTGCAGGCTTAAATTTAAAGCGTGAAAAGGGTTGGCTTGAAATGGGTTATCTTGGCGTTTGCATTCTTTGTTCCATCTTTGAGTTAAAAGCATCTGATAGTCTTTAGCTGCTTTTGAAAGAGGCAGAGCGACTATGCGTTTATCTATTGCATCCCGTTTTTCGCCTACAAAGTGGCCATTGATAAAAATAAAAACGGAGTCTGGGGATTCAGGTAAAATGAATTGTTCGTATTGTTGAGGCAATGATGAAGATAAACTAAGTTCATAATCGTTTTGATAGAGTCGGCGCAGTTGGACATAATTGAAAGGATCGCTATGGCGTGTGGGAAGGGAAAGTGTAACAAATTGTTTCCAGGCCTTTAATCTCTCTTGAGGGTAAGAGTCAGAGGAGCGTTGTGAGAAGAAGGTTTTTAAAAGAGCATGAAAGTTTTCACGTGTATCAGTAAGAGACATTTTTATAACCTATTTAGGAAGTGTGTATGAATAAATTAAACGTTTGGGCATCGCGAAAGCTCTCGCGGTTGAACGATCGGAAACGACCCTGTATTAATAATACAGGGTCGTTTCCGATCGATTCAACCCCGTGGCTTTGGCGAGTCCAAACATTTAATTTATTCATACACACTTCCTTACTAAAAATTATATCGTCATGATATCTTTTTCTTTCTTCGCTGCCAAGACATCCATCTCTTTACAAAAACGGTCTGTAAATTCCTGAATATGCTTTTCAATAGATTTTTCTTCATCCTCAGTCATCTCTGCGGCTTTTTTCTTCTTTTTCGCCAAATCGTTAGCATCCCTGCGGATATTACGTACGCTAATTTTTGCCTCTTCTAATTTTGAACCAATCACTTTAATCATCTTTTGACGCACTTCCTGGTTCATTTCCGGAATAGAGACGCGGACTTGATCGGCATCTTCCACAATAGAAAGCCCTAAATTTGCCTCTTTAAGCGCCTTTCCTATCAATTGAGTAGATGTCTTATCGAAAGGACGAATTAAAAGCTGACGCGATTCAGGAATTGTTACGTTAGCTAATTGGGTTAAATGCATTTTTGTGCCATACATATCTACTGTCACACTATCCAATAAAGCAGTGTTGGCACGGCCTGTACGAATGGCTGTCAGTTCTTTTTGAAAGTGAGCCACACAGTCGCTCATCTTCTTTTTTGAATCATCTAAAATAGACATAACTTGTCTCTCCTATTTCTTATTTAATTAATGACCCGCCGCATTCTAAAGTCAAAAGCTTGCTGATCTCTTTTTGCGTGATATATTTCATATTAAATACGTATACGGGAATTTTATTTTGCCTACATAAAGCAATGGCTGTAGAGTCCATGATCTCTAAACGCTGAGAAAGCACCTGCTCATAAGAAAGATTTGCATAAAATTGAGCATCCGGATGGATTTTAGGATCGGCTGCATAGACTCCATCCACTTTTGTTCCCTTTATCAATACTTGCGCCCCTATTTCGCTCGCACGCAAAGCGGCTCCCGTATCAGTGGTAAAAAAGGGATTTCCCGTTCCTCCTACAAAAATAACCAAAAGCCCTTCATCCAAAGCGTTTCGAGCCTTTCTGAGCTGAAAGCTCTCCGCCACACGAGGGCATTCTAAAGCGCTCATTAAAAGAGAGGGACAACCAACTGCCAAACAAGCCTCTTCTAGGGCAATGCCATTCATAAGCGTTGCTAACATGCCCATCTGATCAGCGCGCGCACGGTCCATTCCCAAAGCATTCCCCTGAACGCCGCGAAAGATGTTCCCTCCCCCTAAAACTAAACCCACTTGAGTGCCTGTTTCTAAAAGAGTTTTTAATGCTAACGCAAGCTCTTTAGCAGCTGTTGCCTCAATGCCGCTTGCAAGCTCTCCTTTCATCAGTTCGCCTGAAAGTTTAAGCAAAATACGTTTATAGGGGGGGGTGTGCTTCATTAAGTAAATCATAGCCGAAGAGGCATTCTTAGAGCAAGCACAAAAGCCCCCTTTTGATCGTAATGGCCCTAGGTATTTTCACTGCTCTACTCTTATTGTTTTCTTATTTCAGGCTATAGAAGCGAAAGATGTGATTAATACACTGAATAAGAAACTAACAACACCTATTGAATTTCCAAATTTAACTTGTTCAAAAACAAAGGGTAAAGATTTAAGCGAATGGTCAAAAAAAATTGTCAATCAACATAAAAAAGATTTAAGTGAGTTGATTGAAATGAATTTAGATGCCAAAGCCTCTTCCCCGGCTGATACCTATTGTTTTTTGAAATCCAATTCTCATTTATTTCAGCTTGTATTTAAAATCGTGAGTCCCAACTCCGATCAGCTGAGCAAGATATAAACACAAACATGAGAACAGGATAGACAGCTACATTCACAATGTCGTCAACTTAAGGAATTTTTTATGTCGTCCTTAGAGGACTCCCATGTTTTGCCCATCTTACCCAGGCCTCCGCTACGCTGGGACCTGGGCTGTAACATTTCGGTCCTTTGGACCTTAGGAACCTGCCTGAGAGTGCCAACGGCACGAAATGTTACAGCCCAGGTCGTAGTGCGAGCGAAGCGAGACACAAGGCCTGGGAAGGATTAAACAAAACAGAAGAGTCCTGTAAGGACGACATAAGAAACCTTAAATTAAATAACATTGGGCATCCGTATCAGGTAAATCATAGGATACACATAACATTTTCAAATGCGATAAGACATAAAAAAACGCCCGTATTCTAAAAGCATAGCTTTAAGAATACGGGCGTTTTTTTACTGCAATTTATGAAATAGCGTGCTGTCCTACTTGCCAGCAAGTAAATCCAGTTACTTTTAAGCTTGAATTTTCTTTAGCTACCAATTTCTCGATAGTAAAGCTCTCATCAGCAATGTATTTTTGCTTAATGAGGCAGACCTCATCGTAAAATTTAGAAATTTTACCATTCACAATCTTATCCACCATCTCGGCTGGCTTACCAATCATTTGAGCTTTAGCAATCTCTTTTTCTTGATCCAGGATATGTGCTGGCACATCTTCCGGCTTTAAATAATCCGGTTTAGCTGCAGCCACATGCATAGCAATCATTTTAGCTAAATCTTGGTGATTTTGATCGCCAGAAATTTCTACCACTGTGACAATGCGTCCACCTTGGTGAGAATAACAACCCACACTCATTCCTGATTTTTTAGGGATCAACTTCATGCGAGATATTTGAATATTCTCTCCAATCGCATTAATCACACTGCCACGCATTTCATCTATTGTTATAGAATGATCTTTGGATGACTTTTGCTGCATAAAATTTTCAAGATTAACTGGACTTGTCTTAAGGACCTCTTGGGCTATTTCATGAGCAAAATGTTGAAAACGCTCGTTTTTAACTACAAAATCTGTCTCTGCATTCACTTCGACAATCGCAACGCCATGGCTATCTTCTGCAATGACAATCATTCCTTCTTTAGCTTCGCGTCCCTCTTTCTTTGCTGCAGTGGCAAGTCCTTTTTCACGTAGGATTTTAACGGCCTTATCAATATCGCCACCAGATTCCTCTAATGCCTCTTTGCATTTATTAATTCCCACGCCTGTTTTGTGGCGCAGATCTTTAATCATGTCCATTGTTATATTTGCCATCTTTGTCTCCTACTTCTTAACTCTTTTTGCTCGTTTCAACGTCCCCTTTCATAGCGCCCATATGTGATTTGTTCTTAGTCTCAATAATGGCTCCGCCAATAGCATCTAAAATTAATTTAATACTCTTAAGCGCATCATCATTACAAGCAATCACATGTTGAATAGGATCTGGATCGCAATTAGTATCGACTAAAGCCATTACAGGGATTCCCAATTTATTAGCTTCAGCAACAGCAATATGCTCTTTTCCTGGATCGACAACCACTACAAGACCTGGGGCTCTGCGCATAGAACGTACACCAGACAAGTTGCGCTCTAATTTTTCTAAATCGCGTGACATCATCACAATCTCTTTCTTCTTCAGATCTTTAGTTAACTCAGGAGAGGCGAGGATTTTTTCAAATTTCTCTAATTTAGCAACAGAAGCGCGGATAGTCACCAGGTTGGTCATCAAACCACCCAACCAACGCTCGCACACGTAAAACTCACCAGCTTCTTCAGCCACTTGTTTTACAGCTTCCTTTGCTTGTTTTTTAGTTCCTACAAACAGAACAGACTTACCTCTGGAAACAACTTCGGTCACAACTTCGATCGCATCGCGGATCTGTTGCATTGTTTTAGCCAGATCAATAATGTAAAGTCCGTTACGCTCTTCAAAAATATAACGCTTCATCTTAGGA
>CALBHK010000314.1 GCA_937894565.1 uncultured Chlamydiae bacterium | reverse complement strand
AAGAATATTTTAAGCTCAAATTATACAACTTGCATAGGAAAGAATACCAATTAGTTGGTTAACCAGGAGAGCCTGAATGAGAGTGTGCCCCAATTCTTCACATGAACCCTAATAACAGCACCTGGAATTAGAATATCAACCCCATACTTTCCAATAATATAACCGGCTTGTTTTCCTCTATTATAATCTGAAAGGTTATCCCAATTCAGACAGAGCTCTTTTAATTCAGGTACAACAGTCTGAAGACATTCAAGCGTGGTGTGTTCTTGGACAAATGATTGGAACTTATCAGCCAAAGGGAGCTGTAGATTCGCGCCCTTTTAAATGGGATAACGGGGTCGTTTCTGATCTTGGAGTAGGTTCAAAGTTTGCTCAAAAGTTTGAGTCAATTGGTGTTTACCCATTGAAGATACAGGTTGAAACTATTAATAATCGCGGGGAATTAGCAGGTTTTGTTGATTGTGGCAAATTTAATTTATTGACAGGTAAGTACACCCTTGTAAAACGTGAAGTCTTTTTTGGGGATGGGGAGCTGCATTTAGTAGAGTTTCCTCTTAGTAGTTATACATACAAAATAAAGTTAAATAATGTTAGTGAATTATTGTGTGTTACAGGGGATTACATGTCGTATTTATGGAATTTAGGGACAGGATTAAAATCAGTAGATGGTTTGCATGGAATTGATTTTAACGATAGACAAATAGTTCTTGGGTACTTGAGATTAGATAATGGAGACTCTGTTCCAGGTCTTTGGATAAATAATAAAATTATGACCCTTGCTCAATTATTGAATGTAGAAGATATTCACCACCTTGCTCAGCCATATTCGCCCTCTTTTGAACCTGAGAGCATTGATTCAGTTGTGGGAATAAATAATAAAGGACAAATAGCTGGAGAATGTTCAGTTTGGGGTGATCGGTATCCTTGTATTCTCAATTTATCAGAAGGTTCAAGATAACTATGATATTCCGAAAATTCATTTAAGAATTCTTCTTCTGTTGCAATTCCCTTATCTATCATTTTCTATATCGCTGTTTTTCATTCTTTTCCATCGTTCCTACCCATAACTGAAGTTTTCTTTTTCGAAGGTCGAATTTTACTGCACCAAAAGTGCTCCAAAATAATGAAAAAGCAATGAAGCGTACAAGAGGTGTTGAGAGAAGAATCGAGCTTAGGATAGTGTATAGAAGAGAAGAAAAAGTGTAGCGGCACCAGGACTCGAACCAGGGACCCACGGATTATGATTCCGTTGCTCTAACCAACTGAGCTATGCCGCTAGAATTGGTAGCTAGAGAAGCCTATAGAATGGCCTCTAAGCAGATCAATTGGGTCACTAAATGTGACCCACTGACCATAAGTCGCTTGAAAATTAGCGGGGGGCGGATTCGAACCACCGACCTTCGGGTTATGAGCCCGACGAGCTAACCCCTGCTCCACCCCGCGATATTAACGACTTTGTGCCCAAACTATATCAGTTGCTGACTTTTTCGACAAGCCTTTTTCATAAAAAAAAGAACATCGCTGAAAAAACAGCGACGTTCTTAATTTTATATTGCCCTTTAGTACATGCCTCCAGACATTGCAGGAGCTCCAGCACTTGCTGCTTTGCTCTCTTTATTGTCAGCAATAATGGCTTCAGTTGTGAGAAGAATGCTTGAAATAGAAACAGCATTCTCAAGGGCGCAGCGAGAAACTTTTGTAGGATCGATAATACCGGCCTCGATCATATCTACAAATTCGCTGGTCAGAGCATTGAAACCAAAGTTTTTCTTGCCAGACTTAATGCCCTCTTTCACTTTTTGAACGATGATCGAGCCTTCTTCTCCTGCGTTGAAGGCGATCATGCGTAAAGGCTCTTCTAAAGCGCGTGCAATGATAAGAGCTCCTGTACGCTCGTCTGCATTATTTAGAGTCTCGGCAAGCTCTTTAACAGCATCAATGCAGTTAATGTAAGCTGATCCGCCTCCTGGAGAAATTCCTTCCTCTAAAGCAGCTTTAGTAGCATGCAGCGCATCTTCGATGCGGTCTTTTTTCTCTTTCATCGCAATTTCTGTTGCAGCGCCTGCGCGAATCACACCCACACCGCCTGAAAGTTTTGCTAAACGTTCCTGAAGTTTCTCTTTATCGTAGCTAGAAGTGCTATCTTCTATTTGCGCTTTAAGTTGTCTTACACGCTCTTTGATGGCTGTTTGATCTCCACGTCCTTCAACAAGGGTAGTTTCATCTTTATTGATGATGATTTTTTTAATCTTCCCTAACATCTCGATTGTAGTGCTTTCTAGTTTGTGTCCCACTTCTTCGCTAATAAGAGTAGCACCGGTTAAGATAGCAATATCTTCCAACATCGCTTTGCGACGATCTCCAAATCCTGGAGCCTTTACAGCGCAAATCTTTAATCCAGCGCGCAGACGGTTGAGTACTAAAGTCGGTAGTGCATCGCCATCTACATCTTCAGCAAGAATCAGCAAGCTGCGCCCTTCCTGAGCAATTGTCTGTAAAATAGGAAGAATATCTTTAATGGCGGATACTTTTTTATCATAAATAAGAATGTAGGCATCTTCTAGTATGCACTCTTGTGTTTCTACATTTGTCATGAAGTAAGGGGAGAGGAAGCCGCGATCAAAAGACATTCCTTCTACCACTTCAAGCGTTGTTTCAAATCCTTTAGCCTCTTCCACAGTCATGGTGCCATCTTTGCCAACCTTGTCTGTTCCTTCGGCAATGAGTTCGCCGATCTCTTCTTCATTGTTAGCAGAGACGGTGGCTACTTGAGCAATCTCTTTTTTTGTTTTGATAGGCTTGCTTCTGGAAGATAAACCTTCTAAAACGTTAGCTAAAGCTTTTTCCATGCCGCGTTTGATGCTGATGGGGTTGCCTCCTGCAGCGACAATTTTTAGCCCTTCTGTATAGATGATTCTAGCTAAAACGGTAGCAGTTGTAGTGCCGTCTCCTGCTCTGTCATTAGTTTTGCTGGCGACTTCTTTCACCATCTGAGCGCCCATGTTTTCATGCGGATCTTCTAGTTCTATTTCTTTAGCCACAGTCACGCCGTCTTTAGTAATATGTGGAGGGCCGTATGCTTTATCGATAATGACATTTCTGCCTTTAGGGCCTAGAGTCACTGTGACCGCTTTGGCTAAAGTTTCTACCCCTATTTTGATTTTTTCTCTTGCATCTTGTTGGTATTTGATGTCTTTAGCTGTCATATAAAATTCTCCTATTGTTCAATAATTGCTATAATTTCATTTGCACGCAGAATTACATACTCTTCGTCTTCAATTTTAATTTCTTGACCTGCATATTTTTCTACTAAAATGTGTTGTCCCACTTTGACGGGAATTTCAATGGGATGGCCATTTTTATCTTGTTTGCCAGTTCCGAGTGCGATCACTTCGCATGTTTCCCGTTTCTTTTTAGCAGAATCGGGAAGAATGATGCCGCCTTTTAAAGTTTCTTGAGCTTCTAGGCGTTTGAGTAGAACGCGATCACCTAGGGGTTTGAATTTTGGTTTCGTGGCTGTTTTGGTCATGGTATTTCTCCTTGAATAAGATAAGGAATAAGAGTTTCTTCATTAGAAAATTTAGCATGGGGTTGTAATATTTTGCAAGAGAGTAATTAGCACTTTTGCAATGAAGATGCTAAGATTGTGGCGTTACCTCGCAACTATCTTTGCCCATCAGAAACTAGAGAGCTTGCTGACCCAGCTATCGAAAGAGTCGATCGCCAATTCAATTGGTTCTGCAGTTTCCATATCGACACCTGCTTTTTTTAGAAGCTCGATCGGATAACCACTGCAGCCGCTTTTTAGAAAAGAGAGATAATCGTCTCGCTCTTTTTCTCCCCCATTGACCACTTTTTCTGCTAATGCGGTTGCAGCGCTAATGCCTGTTGCATACTGGAACACATAGAAATTGTAGTAAAAATGGGGAATTCTGGCCCACTCAATGGATAATTCTTCCCCGATTTCTACGCTCTCACCAAAATATTTTTGGTTTAATTCCAAATACTCTTTGTTTAACCGATCGGGTGTGAGGGGGATATTTTTAGCTGTTAGATCATGAATAAGCAGTTCGAATTCTGCAAACATAGTCTGTCTAAAAAGAGTAGATCTTATATCCTCAATACGTTGGTTGATCAGAAATTCTTGCTCTTTTTTCTCTGTAAAGCTTGTGAGCAGATGGCGCAGTAAAAGATCTTCATTAAAAGTAGAGGCCACTTCGGCTACAAAAATGGGATAATCGCCATATTGATAGGGTTGGTGCTTGCGACTGAGATAACTATGCATAGAATGTCCCGCTTCATGCGCTAGAGTGTAGACATCGCGTAGAATATTTTTGTAATTCATCAAAATATAAGGCGCGCTTGTATAGCAGCCGCTTGAATAAGCACCCGATCTCTTATTTTTATTTTCAAACCAGTCTACCCAGCGCTCTTGGGTTAATCCATTTTTTAAAGCGTGTTGATATTCGGCACCTAAGGGAGCTACGCTCTCTACAACGGCTTTTACAGCGTGTGTGTAGTCCATTTTGATATCAAGATCATTTGTTAAGGGAACGTAGAGGTCCCAAGGGCAAAGTTTTTCGAGTTTTAATTTTTTCTTTCTTAATTCCAGGTAAGCATGCAGGGAAGGAAGCCTTTTATTAACAGCTGTAATCAAGTTGCGATAAACAGAGGTAGGGATGTTATTTGCAAAAAGAGCACTATCTAAGGAAGAGGGAAAGCGACGCGCTTTAGTCAGATATAAACTTTTTTGAATTTGGCCATTGATAATTTCTGTTAAAGTATTTTGATGATCGCGGTATTTTTGATGGTATTGTTTAAAAGCATTTTCGCGTAAAGATCTATCCTGACTGCGTAATAATAAAGCGTAAGAAGCGTGGGTCAGTTCGTATTCTTTTTCTTCTTTGTCTTTGATTTTTCCAAATGAAAAATCTGCATCGCTTAAGGAGTTAAAGGCTTTGTAGAAACTTTGAAAAGGCTGTCCACTTAATGCAATCAACTCTTCTTCTCTCTCAGAGAGAGTGTACGGTTTTAAGCGCACAATTTTTTCAATATGAAACGCATATGGTTTTAAATCGGGGGATTTTATGATTTTTTTAATCGTCTCTTCGCTTAAAGAGAGTAATTCTGGGTGGATCCAGGCTGTTTTCTGACTAAATTGATGCAGCATAGTGGTAATGCGCGAATAGGCACCCTTGTGCTGTGTGTCGGCAATGTCTTCATCATGACGTAAATGGGCATACGTATAAAGCTGCTCTAGCTCTTTAGAAAGGTTGAATAAATACTTAAAAAATTCACTTAAATTTTTTTCATTAGAGAGCTTACCCTTCCACTTGCTTATTTCAGGCCATTGTTCCTGGTTGTGGTTCTTTTCTTTACATATAGATTTAAAGTGATTTTCCCAGGCTTGAAAATTGGGGTAAAGAGCCTCTGTATTCCAAACATCTTTTTGAGCAGCTTCTTGACGTGTTTTCATCATTAATTTAATCCTCTATAGCAACGGTTTTGTTCAAAACTTCTCTTGTGCAGTATACAGGAGCATTATTCATTAAAGCAAGAGTGATGCTATCGCTTGGCCGTGAATCGATTTCGATGATATGGCGCGAGCCATTATTTTGTTTTTGTTCAAGGAAAAGCTTGGCAAAATAGACCGTATCCTGGATGTCGTAGATGACCACTTGGAGCACAACAGTAGTTGTGGCTTTTAAAATCATGTCAATTAAATCATGGGTGAGTGGGCGTGTTTTTTCAACACCTGTCAAAAACATTTGAAGTGCACGGCCAATGCTTGGATCTGTATAGATGGCAAAGCGCTTGGATTCTGCACCCAGAACAATGACAGTGTAAGCGCGTGTTTGCATGATTTTATCGAATGTCAATAAAACAAGTTCTGATAACATGAATATCTCCTTAAGCGTCGTTTAACGAACGGGTAAAAGTTTTAATGTTTCCATCTTTTTGTGCCATGAGCACTTGCGTTGCCAAGCCAATAAATAAACCCGTTTCCATCACTCCCGGAATCGCATGCAGCTGATCGTTGAACTGCCCGGGATCTTGAATAGGTTTTTTTAGATGTATATCAAAAATAAGATTTCCATTATCAGTTAAATATCCTTTACGTAGCGTTCCTTCGTATCCTGAATTTAGAATTTTTTCGATGGTCAGAGGGTGAGCGAAAGGAAGAATTTCTATGGCTAAAGGAAATCCGAAAAGGGGATTGCTATATTTGCTTTCATCAGCAATGATCAGCGTCTTTTTGCTATTAAAGGCCAAAATCTTTTCTCTGAGCAAGGCTCCGCCGCCTCCTTTAATTAGATTGAGATCAGAATCAAAGCGGTCCGTCCCATCTACATAAAGATCGATTTGTCTGACTTCGGAAAAGGAAATAATGGGAATATGTTGCGAGCGGGCGAGGGCTTCACTGTCTGTAGAACTGGCAACAGCTTGTATTTTCAATCCATTTTTTACTTTTTCTGCTAAAAATTGAATGAAATAACGTGCAGTGGATCCAGTTCCGAGGCCTATAGTCATCCCGTTTTTTATAAATTGCAGAGCCTCTTTAGCGACTAGAGCTTTTTCATTTTCCAATAACATTTTTTTAGGGGATATTCCACACATGGTTTTTAAGTGATTTATGGATCTTATTTTGGGGAGTTATGTATTTTTTATGCCAGAGAGAAGTTTGTTCTCTTTTGGATATAAGCTTATCTCCCCATAGATGTTTTTCGGTTTGTTTGTTGTTTTCTCTTGGCATATGAGATCTCCTTGTTTACAATTCTTGTATAACACGAGCTTTATTTATTATCCTAGAAGTGCAATTTCTAGGATTCAAGGAGATGCATTTGGATTTTTTAAATAAAGAAGATCTATCGATCTTATGCAGGATTCGACACTCTCCTGTAAAAACAGTTTATTTTTATCATGATGAGAAGATTTATCGGGAAGAGAATGACCGTTTTATTCAGATGATGCACCAGTTTGGGCTGGAGTGGAAGGTGAAAAAATTGCAGCATTGGCAAGTAGAGCCTTTAAAATGGGGCGAAGATAGTTTATTTGTGATACCGGGCGGGCATACAACAGATATTCATGAACGCCTCTCTCCTAAAATAGAAGAAATTAAGCAATATGCCCAGCAAGGAGGCTCTCTTTTTTTTCAATGCGGAGGAAGCTATTGGGCAGGTGAAAGAGAGTATCGTTTTAATGCAGAGAATGTTGTGAATAAAAATAGCGAACTTAATCTATGGAAGGCAGAATTATAGGACCGCGCCTTCCCAATCCTAAGTCTTTAGAAAAAGGGGAAGAGTCCTATATCCCTCAAACAGTAGAGATTTTTTGGGATAATATAGAGGAGCCTGGGCATTTGATGTTAACTGGAGGGGGGACATTTATTGCGCACGCAACGGAACCTTACTATCCCTTAGCACGTTATTCTAATGGAGATTTAGCGGCTGTGAGTGTGGATGTTGGTTTGGGGCAAGCTGTTCTCTCTATGCCTTATGTCACCTATCCTGCTTGTGCGACCACTCTTTTTATTAAACATTTTAAGCAACGATACCCCTCCATCAATACGTTTAAAATGCAGAAAGAGATCGTTAATAGTGAAAAATTTAGAGTAAAATGCTGCTTGAGACTTTTTAAGGCTATTTGCAAGGTTTAATTTAATTGGTTATACTCCCTTCTTATATGCGAGGTGTTCAAATGAAAAATATTATTAAAGTTTTAAGAGAACGTGGATTTATTGAAGCGGTCACATCAGATGAGTTGGAGATAAAAGCGCATGAGCCTTTAAGCGTTTATTGTGGATTTGATCCGACATCCGATAGTTTGCATTTGGGAAATCTGGTTGCAGTGATGGGGCTCGCCTGGTTTCAGCGCTGTGGACATCGTGTGATTGCCATTGTAGGAGGCGCTACAGGGATGGTGGGCGATCCTTCCGGAAGAAATTCAGAGAGAGTTCTTTTGGATGAAGAGACAATTGCTAAAAACCTTATAGGTATTCGGCAAAACCTTGAAAGCGTTCTGGACATGAAAACAGCAAAAATTTTAAATAACTACGATTGGTTTAAAAATTTTTCATTTATCGATTTTTTACGCGATGTAGGTAAATTATTCCGTATGGGCCCCATGCTATCTAAAGAAAGTGTGAAAACGCGTTTAGAATCTGCTGAAGGGATGAGCTTTACAGAATTTTCTTACCAAACGCTTCAGGGGTATGATTTTTTGCACTTGTACCGGCATGAGGGAGTGAATGTGCAGATGGGGGGGAGCGATCAATGGGGCAATATTACAGCTGGTAGTGAACTCATTCGTAAAACGTTGGGAGAAAGCGTGTATGGGCTGACATTTCCTCTTTTAACACGTAGTGATGGGCAGAAATTTGGAAAATCGGAAAAAGGAGCGATTTGGTTAGCGTCGCAAAAAACCTCTCCGTATGAGTTTTATCAATATTTGGTGCGTGTGAGCGATGAAGATGTGATCAAATTGCTTTGTCTATTAACATTTTTAGAAATGGATGAGATTCGGAAAATAGAAAATGCTATGAGTGCCTCTGATTATATCCCTAATACCGCGCAGAAGCGGTTGGCGCAAGAACTGACCCTTATGATTCATGGAAAAGAAGGTTTGGAAAGAGCTATAAAAGCAACAGATGCCGCCCGTCCGGGATCTCAGACTTTATTAGATGCTCAAGTGCTGGAATCTATAGCTTCTGATATGCCAAGTTGTGAAATGGAGCTGGATAAAGTTGAGGGGGCATCTGTGATTGATCTTTTATGTGCATCAGGAATGGTGCAAAGCAAGGGAGAGGGGAGGCGTTTGATCCGTGCAGGAGGAGTGAGTGTGAACAATGTTAAGATAGAAGATGAGAATAGTTTAGTGGTGGTAAGTCAGCTTATCGATGGACGGCTTCTTTTACTGGCCATCGGAAAGAAAAATAAGATGCTAATAAAACTCACCTGAGTAATAAAGTACTTGTCTGAAAATCAACAACATATGAAAATGTGTAAGATGAGTATATAAAAGGAGAAGTTACGCTATGTCTACGCTGAATGATTTAGATTCGGAAAAACCTACAGTTACAAAGAAAAAGTTAATTAACATGATCTCTCAGGAAACAAACTTGCATCCTAATGAAGTGAGACAAGTGATTCAATCATTTCTTGATAAAACAACAGCTTCGCTCTCAAAGGGTGAGCGCTTGGAGTTGCGCGATTTTGGTGTTTTTGAGGTGGTCATAAGACGCAGAAAGATTGGGCGTAATCCAAAAAACCCTAATAAAGAAATTATTATTCCAGAACGCTCCGCCGTAAAATTTACAGCTGGAAAAA
>CALBHK010000313.1 GCA_937894565.1 uncultured Chlamydiae bacterium | reverse complement strand
CGGTCGGGGATACCTTGGGTTAGGATTGAAAAGACCTTTTATATGTCTTAGCCTCCTTCGATCTCCGACCAATTTTCACAGCCGCAAATCACCGCGCAAACCGTAATAAACAAAATCTCTAAAAAATCATGTCGAGAATTTTCTCCGGATCGAGGGTCTTCAATAATTGACAAATGCCTCAAAAGCGGATTCTTAAATTTTTTCTTGATCATGCTGCAACTCCAAGTTGAAACTGGAATTGTTGCAAATTTAGCTGACTATTGCACTTGTGCTTTGCGCTACTGAAAAGACTCACAGGTCATATGCGTAACCCATGGGAGAAAATGAACGAAAAACAAAGAATGGTACAGCCAACTTGAGGAGTTTAGAACTGCGTGCCTAATATACGCATCACGCTTAAAGTTAGCTGCTATATGAAATGTTGCAAATGAGGAGGACTATTGAAGTCCTCCTTTAAGAATTTAGATTAATTGAAGCTATTTTTTATTAAAATAATAACAAGCTGCCCAAATATCGCCCTTTTTAACTGTAATTTTTCCGTCACCACGAACATTAATTTCTTGATCTTGATTTGCGTAAATTAAACCTAAAATGTAATTTTGATTTTTAACATAAGTCATTTGGTGAGATGTCAATGAAGTATCATTCATGACTACACTCAACGGACTCTCAACAACAGAAGTATACTGGGATTTAATAGCAAGTAATTCTGACGTAATCGTTTCTTTTGTTTTTGAATCGGCAATATCCGCTGAACCGACATAACCGCCTTCAATAACCAATTTATCCTTAGGAAAAAGAGGACCATCACTAGGATTGGTATCGATTTGCAGAATTGCAAGAGCCGAGCTGCGAGGTAAGTTTCGATTAACCATGTCGTAGCATCGACCAGTATAAACACCTTCAACTTCGTTAAAAGAAACATTTTTGCCTTGTTTAGCTAGCTCAAGGATTTGTTGGAATTTATCGCTAGAAGTTCCAACAGTAGCATCAAATTTGTTTAACAAAGTATCATATGTTTGATTTCCGACAAGTCTTTCTAAACCCATAACTTGTAGATCAGCAGCGTATGCTTGAAATGAAAAAGAAACAGCGATCAAAAATAAATAATTTTTCATAAAACTCCCAGTTTAATATTTTGTGTTGGAATAGTGTTTCGTGCAAAACGATATAAAAGTCAATATATTAACGATTGTCTGATAGCGGTTTGATTAAGTGCCCTACATTAATCGCGATTCCAGAATTTTTTAGCTGAAAATCCCAATGGCAAGCCCTCTGTCGTCAGCACCAAACTCGAATGCATCAGCACTCCACACTGAGCTCGTTTTATGTCCTGATCAAACAGACCTTTACGGTTACCGCACTTTCTAGTGTATCCAATGTTTTGCGGCTCTGATCTTTTGTAAGTAATTTCAGTCGTGTCATGGAGAACTAAAATTGGCCCATCAGTCGCATCAAATCGAGACTTCGTTGACTGAAAATGACCATCTAAGATTTCACCTTCACTAAGATTGGGATTTGAAAAAAATCGATATGCCGCCTTTGTATTAGCCCAATCCTGGCAGGCCATTGGAATACTATTACCCATTTTATCAAAAAGTTGCTTTACAATCTTACAGAGACGTTTTCCTAAGCGTTCATCTGAAAATTTACTGTCTTTAAACTCATCGTCAATCCATGACATTGATGCCGTCCTTGTTGTTTAAGGACAAAGCATAACATTTGACTTAAGTTTGGGTCAGCTACAAAAACTTGTGGGTAATTGAAAGTCGAAGTACCTTTCAATGATGTACGATTATTCTGCATTGTTATAGATGAAAACAATATGCATATTTTACCAAGTCTTTATGCGTTATTTGCAATGTATTAAAGTATGTTTATACCATATAACTAGCTTCGTTAGCGGTTGAGAGCTCTTTTTGAAAGGACAAGAAAATGAAAACACTGGTACTTTTGACGTTTGTATTGTTAGGGAAAGTCTCACAAGCATACACAGCAACTAAATCTTGCTATGAAAATAATGGTCTTTTCCAGGTCGAGATTACTGAAGACCGCCATAGTTTTCAAAACAGCAAAGGAACCATCACCATTCAAAGCAATCGAGGCGAACCTCAGGTGTTTGAAATCGAGGGTGCCGACGACACTCCAAAGTTTCATATTCTACGAGCGAAATTGAAAGTGCCTCTCAATGCTGGTGCTATTGTAATAAATAGTATTGAACTTATGATGGGGGCTGATAATAACTTTTTACACTGGAATACCGGTGGACATAGTCGCCCTTACGATTTGACATGCAATTAAACAGAGCCCCCGGTGTCGCGGAGGCCTCGTAACATAAGGGTTGATGTGAGGAAATGAGGACAAATCCCCAGGGGCCGGTCGGGGATACCTTGGGTTAGGATTGAAAAGACCTTTTATATGTCTTAGCCTCTTTACCTAAAACGAGCGTTTCTTAAACTTTTAGAAATCAAATCTCATGTAACATAAAGATTTATGTTACATGAGATTTTTAGTTTCAGAACCCGTCTCAAAACCTCATTTTGAAATCAATTCCAAAATAGACAGATCTCGGCGTTTTTGAAACTCTTCTTATATCACGGAGGGTTTATGTTTGTTGGATACGCCAGGGTTTCGACTCAGGATCAGAATTTAGATTTGCAGATTGATGCTTTAAAAAAGCTCGGTTGTGAAGATCGCAATATTTATCAAGACACTGTCAGCGGATCAAAATCAAAGCGTGAGGGTCTTGGTCAAATGCTTAAGTATTTGCGCCGAGGTGACGTTGTGGTGGTTTGGAAACTTGATCGGCTGGCTCGATCGCTTAAGCATTTAATTGAGCTTGTAGGCGATTTTGAAGCGCGTGGGATAGGTTTAAAATCAATTCAAGAAAACATTGATACAACAACCGCCAGCGGGAAATTGTTTTTACATATTTTCGGAGCTCTTGCTGAATTTGAGCGGGAACTTATTCGGGAAAGAACCTTGGCTGGGCTTAAAGCTGCCGCTAATCGCGGCCGTAAAGGAGGAAGGCCGCGGCTGATGGATGTCAGTAAAATCGAGCAGGCAAAGGCGCTTCACAGCTCACAGATACCAATTGCTGAGATTTGTAAAACCCTGGGAGTGTCGAAAGGGACGCTTTATCGGGGGCTGGGGGCTTGAGATCGAATATATTGGATTTCACTGGTGGGATTTCCCACTTGAATTAATTCCCACTCTTTGCTATATTTAAGTGTATGGAAGCTCGAAAATCAAAATTTAAATCAGTGACACAAGTAAGACCAGACTCTAAGGGCCGCGTAACTTTGAGTAAGCTTGCAAATGGCGTAAGTAGTTTTAACGTTTCTCAGGACGCAGACGGCCGCCTTTTGCTCGAACCTATGGTTGAAATTCCTGCACGAGAAAAGTGGTTGTACGATAATCCTGAAGCACTTTCTAGTGTAAAGCGTGGAATATCCGACGCAAAAGCTGGCCGGGTAAAATCGCTGGGGTCATTCGCAAAATTTGCTGATGAGGACGAAGAATCTTGAGCTTTAAAATACTATTTTCTGACGAAGCCGAAAAACAATATCATCAGTTAGAATCAAATAAAGGTTTAAGTAAACGGTTAAAATCAGTTCGAAAAGCGCTGGGTTATCTGGAGTTAAACCCCAGACATCAAGGACTCAATACTCACAAGTATTCATCTTTGTCAGGACTAAATGGCGAAGAAATATTTGAAGCTTATGCCGAAAATAATACACCAGGTGCGTATCGAATTTTCTGGTTTTACGGTCCTCAAAAAAATCAAATTACAATTTTATCTATAACACCTCACCCATAATTCAAACTTGCATCAACTCGCCGCATACAAAATTTTTTTCATTGTTATGGAAACGTCTAGCTGTTGAAATGTTTTTATAAACCAACGGAGGGTTAATTGAAAAAGCCTGTTATATATGCAGTTATGTGTCACAAGGGCGGGACCGGTAAGACCACCACAATCTCTGCGCTAGCCGATGCTTTTGCAAAGCTTGGTAAAAAAGTCCTAATTATTGATGCTGACGAACAATCTAATATTAAAACGATTTTTGGAATTAAACTCCAAAACAGCGAGGGAGGACTTGCAGCGGTTCTACTCGATAACGTCAATCCACAAAATATGACTGTGAGAGTGCGAGAAAATATTGACGTTATACTTTCAGGTGGACGCTTTATGAGGGATTTTGAAAAGACTCATGCGAATACGCCTGATTCAGAGCTACTCCTAGAGCTTCGGATGTGCAGCATTTCCGGCTATGACATAATTCTAATTGATACTCCTCCTGCTCTTTCTTTAATTTCTACAAACATCGTCACATATTCGGATTATTTATTACTGCCATGTTCTCCTGACCTTCTCTCTGTAGTTGGTGTGAAAAACACTCTGAACTTTGTCGAAAATATTGAAAGTCACTACAAGAACAAAAAAATAAAAATATCTAAAGTTTTAGGAATTATTCCAACCATGCACGATGGCCGACGAAACCTAGATATGGATATACTAGATGATCTTCAGAGATTAGAAGATGCAAATCTATTGCGTGGTGGACGTGTATTTTCCCCTGTTAGGATAGATATCAAAGTAAAAACTGCTCAAGTGAAAAGAAAACTCTTATCTGAAAGCTTCCCCGATTCAAAGGCCGCCCAAGACTATAATCTTGTTGCTCGGCAAATTATAGAAACGACCGAAAAACAAACTAAGCCTCATGCTGTCCAATCTCGACCGCAAGAAGTTGGACTCTAGGACCATAAATGGAAAATCAATCAGAAAGAAAACGTAAATCAAAGGGTCGCCTATCCGTTATGGATGAATTTACCGGAGATGCTGGTGTTATCGAGTTTAAACCACAGATAAGTATAGATGAGCAGAATCGTATCGATAAAAAAACAAAACTTGCAGATATTCCGACGTATGCACGTGCAGAGCTCGCAGAAAACTTAGGACAAACCTCGGACAAACCTAAGACGGAACCTAGGACAATTCTAGGACAAACTCAGGACATTCTTAGGACAAACTCAGGACAAATTTTATATGAAAATAATGAAACCTCGGACAAACCTAAGACGGAACCTCGGACACATTCTAGGACAATTCTAGGACAAACTCAGGACAAACCTCGGACAATTTCAGCCTTTCAGTCTCTTTCTGGATTACAAAGAAATATAATGATTTTAATTTATGATTTATGTCGAATTAATGGGGGCAGAACGACCTCTCCTGTATCTGTCGAACAGCTTTATTTAAAGTTAGAATCTACCCGTCTCTCAGTCCAGAAGAGCATTCAGAGGTTGGAGCAAAAACTTTTAATACTACGAAAAAGTTTTCGCTCGGGTCGAGGTGGCTGGACGATTTATGAGTTGCCTGAAGTAGTGTGGAATGAAATTCTTCAGAACGAAACCTCGGACAAACTTAGGACAAACTTAGGACAATTGTCGGACAAACCTAAGACGGAACCTAAGACGGAACCTAGGACAAAACCCCCTTATAGTAGTAGTAATGATTTATATATAAATAATACTACAACTATAGCAGCTGAAATTTTAGTCATACCGGAAAACTTAAAACGGTTTGGTCTTTCTTTGGTAAATTTGCAAAATTTAATAACGGCTGAGAAAACGACTTTAGAAATCGTGCAGCGAAGTTTAGCAGCGCTATCGTATGACGTTGAAAACGGGAAGACCGGAAACCTTGCCAACATCCTTTTTGGAGTTTTGGGGTCAGGTCGTGAGTACATCAGCCAAAAGTATTCAGAATCATTACAGGCTGAGCTTGATCAGGAGCTTAGACGTATTCAGGAATCTGAAGAGCAGCGAAAGAAGCTTTTAGAAATTAAGCTTCAGGAAAAATTTAAAACCTATGTGGAGCAAAACCCAGAGTTTATTGAAACGGTGAAAAGCAAGCATGGTTCTTTTGTAACGAGCAATGAATTGCTTGAAAAAGTAGCATTTGAAGAGTTTAAATCCATCGATACGTCAAATTCTTTCTAAAATGGCCTGTGGCTGGTTTTTATTTAATTTTTATAGAATCCCATTAATTTTAAAAATAAATCAAACCTGGGCCTTTTTACGGCGTTTAAACTAGGTCTTTGGTAGTTGTCAGATCCTCAAAACCACAAATTTCAAAATTGCATTTTCGTAAAAATCGGCCATGGGCCGTGTAAATTATCCGTATTTTCAAACTTAGGAAGTTGAATTAAAAATCCTGTTGTAAAGTCCTCAAAATACCTCTGTTGTTAATTGAGGATTTTTGGCGTAAACGAAAGACACTAAAACAAGTGATTTCAATATATTAGGCGATGTTACGATCCGACCTCGCTTCGTGACCACCCCCTCCCTACGAGATGAAGTGGTCACGAAGCGAGGTCTCTACAAGGATATGAAATAAATTGGGTTGGTTAGATATAGAAAAGAGTAAGTAGTAGTTGGTGGTATGTGGGTATTTTGAGGATAAGGAAAAGAAATGGATCAAGAACTGGTTAAATATAAGAATGATTTAAAAATAAGCAAAAAATCAAAAGATGATATGGTTAATAAAAAGGCAAAAAGTTTTAGATTAACTGATCGGGATTTTGAGATTTTTGCGTTTTTATTGGAGCAAAAGTTTGCAAGTCTCGAGCAAATCTATTTCAGGTTTTTTGATGCGAGAGTTAAGGTCACAGATCCGATGCCGGCAGGGTTACATGTGACTCGCCAAAGGCTTCAAATTTTAAAGCGAAATGGATTTATCAAATCAGAAAAAGTGTATTCAGAGGCTCGGAGCTTGTATCTTTTAACGGGTCTTGGAGTAACCGCACTCAGGGCTAAAAAGCCGCATTTGGCTGATCTTAAGGTTATCAATCAGATTGATTTTAGAAACTATGACCACGACACGAAGGTTAATGATTGTCGGATCGCGATTGAGCGGACCGGAAAAATCATTAGATGGCTGCCTGAGCGAAAGCTACGAGCCCAAGGGTTTGAAAGTGATTTTTCGTGGGATGAGTTACCAAGTGAGCTTGTACCGGATGGTATTTTTATAACTTCAAAGGGTGAGAGAGTGGCTTTTGAAATTGAAACAACACCTCGGAAAAAAAGTCGTTATGAAGAAAAGCTTTTGGGTTTTAGGTCGGTGATGCTGGGATCAAAGCCTTTAATACATCGGGTGATTTGGGTTGGGTATACGGACCGGGTTTATGGTGATTTGAAGGATGTGGCGAGCGGCACAGATGGTTTTATGGTTGAGTCTTACAGTCATTTTTTATCAAAGCTTTGGCCGCGTGGAATGCCAGAAAAAGTTTAGGGGGATGAGTGAGTGATGGTAAAAACGAACATTTTGAAAATTTTGTTTTATTTATAATTGTGGGCGGCCTGATTTTAGCTGGTGTGATTTACGGGGTTTATTTATTTTTTCCGTTTGTGGTGTTCTATTTGATCCCGTTCGTTTTGGCTTCAGTTGCCTGTGGCTTAATTTTACGAATGGCCGGTAGCCCACGAGACAGCATTGGTAATTTATCGCGCTACAGGTCAGTTGTCATCGCGTACAGTGGGATGCTTTTAATTGTTGGGTTAGTCTTTTTTAAAGATGTGGGTAGGGCAGTTGTTGTTGATCAACAGGGAAAACTCACCAATCAGGTGATGCTTGATTGGCCTAAACCCAACCAATATTACAATGCTTGGCGCAGGTCTTTGTATTTGAATGCGCCGTTTGAGGGGCTCCGAGCAAAAGCAAATATTGGTGTCGCATACGACAGATTAGAGATGGGCTGGATCGCTTTGAGTGCATTATTTTTTGGAGCTCCGCTATTTTACTGGTGGTTATCAAGAAATGATGACGAGCTTGTGCGCGAGATTGTTGAGAATTTAGCGGCAAGTCGTGTCGCGGATAAAAACAAACGACTCGCTGAAAAAGAAAAGAATTTAAATCAAATTATTGAATCCAATAAAGCTGCGCTGAATGCAAAAGTTCGGGATCTTGAAAAAGCGCAGGAGTTGCTAATAGCTGAGAATCAGTCGTTGAAAGCAAAGCTTGAATTTGCACCGGATGTACCAAGACCCAGTGAATCTATAAAAAAATCTAGCGGCGTTTTGGATCAGGATATTTTTTAAGAGAGTTTAAAAGTTGCAGTCGTGATCAAAGATCATGGCGGCAGTGAATAAAATTGAATCTCAAGCAAAATATATCCGCCGTCATCCGGAGCAGGGGCTCCTTTATCGGACAGTAGAGACCTATTGGCCCATTTTTTTGCGGGAGCAAGAAAAAGTTGGTAGGAACATTCCGATCTTTATCAAAGATGAATTCAATAAGTATCTTAGGTGCGGGATTGCTGAGTTTGGATTTGTAAGAACGTATTGTTATCAGTGCCGGGAGTCTGGGGTTGTGGCCTTTTCTTGTAAGAAAAGAGGCTTCTGTCCGAGTTGTTGCGCTAGGCGTATGAATGATGAAGCTGCTCACTTGGTGGATCAGGTTTTGCCGGAAGTGGTGATGCGGCAATGGGTTTTGTCGTTTCCGTATCGGCTACGCTATCAAATGGCGCACAATCCAAAGCTTACGAATAAAATTCTTTCAATTTTTATTCAAACCATCAGCTCGTATCAAAAAAAGCAGGCAAAGCTTTATGGGATCAAGGTCGCTCGTCCCGGGGCTGTAACTTTTATTCAGAGATTTGGCTCGGCTTTGAATTTAAATGTGCATTTTCATACGTTGTTTGCGGACGGGGTTTTTTACAAAACAGAAAATGGAGACTATAAATTTTTAAGACTTTTAGAACCTACTCGGGATGAGCTCATATTGCTTGCCACCAAGATCCAAAACAAGGTCAGTACTTTGGTTCAAAAGCTTGGTCTTGATGATCAAGGACAAGGTGGATTTGATGAGAATTTATTAAATGATGTGTCTGCTCTTTCGATCGGACACAAGGCAGGATTTGGTGAAAGAGCAGGCCAGGGGCTCAGGCGTTTTGGAATTAAAAAGCTTGAAGTTGATCCCGAAGGAAATGATCCATATTCGGCCAATGTAGGTGGGTTTAGTTTAAATGCCAGAGTTTGGGTCGGTGGACGTGACCGAGAAAAACTTGAGAAGCTCATTCGCTATATGGCTAGAGGTCCTATTGCAACTGAACGGTTGAGTGAGTCATATCCGAATTTATTAATTTATAAAATGAAAACTCCATGGCGTGACGGGACGACGCATGTGAGTTTTTCATATTTGGATTTTATAGCAAGGCTTGTGGCATTGATCCCGCCACCAAAGATGAATTTAGTCAGGTACCACGGTGTGTTTGCGCCAAATTTTAAAGACCGCTCACGAATTGTACCAAAGAAAGCTAAGCTTCCTGAGGTTCCCGAGACCACAGCACCAGATCTAAAAGTGAAAGCCCAAAGGGCGCGGCTGCTGTGGTCAGAAATGCTGAAACGGGTATTTAAAATTGACGTAACAGTCTGTCCGCATTGTGGAGGGAGGCTTGAGCAGATTGCTATTATAAAAGATAAAGTGGTGGCCAAGGCGATTTTAAAGAGTTTGCAGGAAACAACGATCTTTAAGCCGCTTGCGGTGATTTGGGAGCGGGGACCGCCTGAACAGCTAAATGATTTTGAAAATGAATTTGATCAGCGGGAGTCGTGGTAATTTTTAATCACGAAACGGCCGAGTTTTGCCTAAAACAATAAATTGATTAAAAAATAGCGTTTATTTTACCAGTAAACAGAGCCCCCGGTGTCGCGGAGGCCTCGTAACATAAGGGTTGATGTGAGGA
>CALBHK010000312.1 GCA_937894565.1 uncultured Chlamydiae bacterium | reverse complement strand
TACACGACGCTCTTCCGATCTGAATGCCGCACAGACGAAGCGCACCAGCGGTTGTCCGCGCTCGGTGACGTTCAGCCTGTCGCCTTGCCGCTCGACCAGGCCGTCATCGACAGAGTCTTCTTTTTTAATTAAGAACTTCAGCGATTGATCAGCCATTTCAATTTCTTGTGGTTTCATTTTTGGAATTGCAAACGCCTCAACGAGCATATTCTTTTTTTCTTCAAAACTTAATCCCGAAACTACCTCTTCCATTTTCTCTTGTGGAAGATGTAAAATCGTAAGGGATTGAACTTTCTTATCTTGTTTGCTGAGTACCTTTTGAATTTTTGAAGCAGGCAATTGAGCCATACTAGAAAAAGGTAAGCTCGTGAGCTTATCACCAAGTGTCTTTACGGACAAAAGGTCCCAATAGGTTTTTTCAACTAAACTTGTCTTTTCTTGCAAAGAATATCCAGAAAAAGCTGTAAAAATTGAAGGAAGTTCTTTATCGTTTTTAACTCTTTCAGGTAAATTCCAATTCGCGCCGCTCAATGGAATACTGGACGAATTATTGCCATAATGAGTGAGTACGCAGTCCACAAGGGAAGCTACTTTTTTTCTTCCCTCTGCACCTTCTTCAAACCACCTGTCTAGAACTTGATCTGCGATTCCGGGACTCGACAGCGCAATAAGTGCGACCTTTTTTTGATGCTCTCTGAAAGAATCAAAAAGTAAGTTGGCGTTAAGTTGTATTTCTTGTTTTTCAGTCTTCTTCCCTTCGACTAGGCCCTTTGTGCTTGCGCTTTGGAGACGAAGTTGGGAGTCCTTCATTTCTTGGATTCTGAGAGACATATTAATCTGTTCTTTTATATCTCTTGAAGGTAAAAACTTAAATAGCAATAACCCAACTATTAGAATCAGTGAAAAGATTCCGAGACCTATTACGTTTTGATAGTTCCCAAATTTTTCTTCAAATGTTAAAACTCTCGGACGCTCTGGAGGAATCGTTTCAGTCGTTTCCTCTTTTGGCATTGGAGCTAGGTCCGCCACTTTGATAGAACCGATTGAGCCAAAATCGCCTTTCACGGTTGTTGATAGCCAGGGTTTAAAATTTGCCTTGTACTCTTCACCTAGTTTGGGACTGAGGCCAACAATGATTTCAATTTTTTTAATTTCGACTCGTTCAAGAAATGATTTCGGAATTTTGGAAAATTCTGACGATTCAGTTAATCCGGAATCTTGAGCCGCTATCGATTCGATAATTCCTAAGTTAATATCGGGCAAATCAGGTTTTGGGTTTGAAGGTTCTTTATTTGTAGTAGATTTTAAATCAACATTGTCTTCTTTGATTTTTATAGTCGCTTGGACAGCAACGTTAAAAAGTTCTGTTGGAATTCTGGTTGCGATACGCTCGCGGTATCTTTTAGCAATAGAATCCTCTAGCCGAGATTTTACTTCAATGAGTTCGGGCCGAGATGATTGATCGGCAGCATTCGCGAAATGGCAAACTAAATTCAATAAAAATAATAGAGATAGTAAAATAGCTTTCACTATTAGGTCATCGGTATTTTTTTACGATGTCTAAACTAGACTTGCTCTGAAACTGGACCTTGGTTTAGTTCACTTTGCTAGCTTTCTGGGAACAAGTGCAATTTGCAGCTCACAGCCAACGGCAGAGGCTGCTTTGCTCATCGTATCCAAAGAAAGGGCGGTATATTCCTCATCGAATACTCGCGTTGTCGTTGTTGGACTACCAAAGATTTTACGAAGTTTACTTTTAGTGGCTTTAGCAACGGTCATGCGTTTTTCAAGCTGGTGAACAAAAGTCCGTTTGGTCGCGCGAGCTGCAACTTCGGCCTCAAGACCTTCGGCTTCAAGAAAATCAGCAAAACTAGAACCTGTATGAACATTTTTTTTCTGACTCATAATCTTACCTCCTATTTTTTTCGTTTTATTTTCTAAGTCCCTTTGATTCAAACAACATCATGTCTGACTCAAAAACGAATAGGGCCTATCGACCCGCCAGTTAATTTCGACGAATCTAATATCTTCGCCTACGATGGTCTTTGTCGGGCGACCTAACTCAAGCAAAGCTTCCTTTACGGGCTCATTGCCAGAGTCACTAGCGTAAAATCGGGCATGGATGCGTTTCTGTGGTGCTGTTGGCTTTATCGACATATTCATAAATACTGTACTCTATAGTGTACAGTGTGTCAACCGTGTTAGTAAGGCTTTGGGCAAGGCACGTCTCTTTTTGGCACAAGCCAAGTTGGACAATTTAGACAATTTTGATGGAAGCCCTTTTTATCCCCAGAGTTAATATATTTTTAAGGGCGTTGAAACAGTCTTTATTGAAGGGTTGTCCAAGATGAAATTCAATCAGATGCAGGGCTTGATCTGGCTCAACAGGATTGGGGTTTTGACTATCTTTAAAGGTGAGCTCACAAAATGAGTCTGCAAGTGCGACGATTTTTGAAAATGGATGTAGTCGAACATCCCGAATGGCACGAGGATACCCTCGGCCAGCTGAATTTTCATGGTGTTCAGCCACTATCGCCATTACTTCTTCTGGGACGTTTTCGATTGTCTTTAAAATCTCAAGACCTCTAAAAGCATGGCGTTGATAATGTGCCGTATCTTCCGGCGAGTACTCACTTCGGGGCTTGCTTAAGAATTCAGATGGATACTCTTTTAATCCGATGTCGTGAAGAATTGCGCCCAATGCTATTTTTTCAAGTATCGATGGGTTATTCCATCCTTTGGATTGTGCTATTAGCGTAGAAACCATGCTTACAGCCATTGAATGCCTAACAAGGTCAGTTGATATTGAATTCATTAGGTCCATGAGTGTGGAAAGTTTTGGATTGTCTTGGATAATTTTTAGCACCGTGCTAGCAATAAATTTTGTGCTTCCGAGGGCATCACTGGTGAAACCAAGCTCATTGACGCTGGTAAATACGGAATCCATGGCCTGGGACAGAATATCCACGTTTTGCAAAGTGGAATTACTATCGTTTTTCATCGCATCTCGTGCGCTTAGAACTTTTAATGACGAGAAATTTCGTAAGTCCGATTTTAGAATATAAACAGCATTTTTAATTTTTTCATAGAAATGTAAGCTTTTGAATTTTTCTCTTGTACCTTTCCGACCAATAACAACGAAGTTATGCTCGCTTAATTTAAAGTAAACATCACCGGGTAAATCTACATTTGGCACGATATATTCTATCGGAATTGAGAGTAGGTCGGCAGACGAGATCCCCATACCAAACTATCGTCTGGTTTGAGAAAAACTTAAACGGTTTTTTTAAAAAAGAGATCAAACACACTATATGATTGACGTGTCGAAATGATACGGCCTAAATAAAATCTAAATCGTTTTTAAAAACTTAAAATATTTTGATTCAACGACATCAATTTCTAAACGTCTTCCTTTTTCATCAATAATGAAATCGTGAGCGTTGAGTGGAGTTGTTCCATACTCTTTTCCATAAGAAAAAAGAATATTTTTTTCTAGTTTCTCTTGATCATTAAAATATGGTACATAAAATGACTTAACGATGTCTTTCTGATTTATAAAACCTTGCACCATATTAACTTGATCGATGAAAATCTTAGGACAATTTAAAAGCTCAATAGGATGATTCTCGATTTTTGAAAAAAATCTTATCCATTCTCGGATACCCAAAGAGTTGATTGATGTCAGACCTTGTAAATCTATCCTCAAAATTCCTACAATTTCAATTTGACTAAGCTCCAATGGAAATGTTTCGTCAATTTGACCCGTAATTTTTAGGTGTGTGAAATCCGGCAACTTTACTATTTCGTATTTTAATCTAGACAAGCTAACCTCCTATGATCATCAAAGATTTTTGAATCTGATCTATTTTTTTTTGAGCGATCAAATAAGGTAAAACGACGGTCACTCTTGTGCTTACTTGAGGCTTAATTACCATGATCAAGGTATCGCATGAATTGAAAATAATTGATGAACCTAAACCCGCGCCCTCTTTTTTTTTAGACATACCTTGTTTAAAACCCTTATTGAAAACTGACTGAATTTGCTGCAATAAAGAATAGGGCGCAAGAACACCTGCGGGATCAATCACGGATATCGCAAATAAATTTTTGCTGTTATTGCATTCAAATATCAGTTTTAACCCTTCTACATTTTTTTGATCAGATTGTGCAGCTAATATAGCATTGTTCGCATTCATCATAAGCTCTTGAGCCACATTATACAGCTCGGAATTTTTTGAGTATCTAAGATTCACTCCAAATAACTCAAAAAGAGCGTTAATAATTTCAACCCTATCATCTTGAAATTTATAATCAAAGAATTTTGGTTTTGATTCGATGATTGGAAAATCTGGATCGAAAATGTTTTCTACGTCTATTTTATGTAATAAGCTTAGTTTTTCTTGAAGTGAAAAAATCGAATTTTGTAAGACAGCATTTAGCTTTTTTTCAAGTGCGATATCCACAACTTCGATGCCAGATAGGTTATTAGATAAAAGAATCCTATCAGAAATATTATTTTCATTTTTTAGCACTTCCAGAAATTTCTCATCCAAATTAAAAATATTTTTATTCATTTTCATGTGTCACAGTGAGCCGATTGCGACCAGTCCGTTTTGATATATAAAGAGCATCATCTGCCAGTTTGTAAAGAATCTTTGGTCCTTGCTTTTCTCCAATTCTGACTGACGCAGATCCTGCAATTCCTAAGCTAATTGTAAAACAAATTTCATTCTCGTTGAACTTCACTTTGGATTGTTCGACACTTTTCCGCAGATCTTCTGCAAAGTCCTTAGCGAATTCTGTACTAAGATTTGGTATTAACACCGCAAACTCTTCGCCACCAATTCTTGCAATTGTTGCGTCTTCTTGAACAGTTTTATATTGTGACATTTTTTTTGTAATCGTTTCTCCTAGGAAAATAAGAACTTCGTCTCCCCCAGGATGGCCATATTGATCATTAATTCGCTTGAAAAAATCAACATCTAGTAAGACGAGATGAGCGCTTTGATTTTTCGCAAAAATCTCATCTAATTTATTTCGAAAATACATATTATTTTTAAGACGTGTTAATCCGTCAGTGTATGAAAGTTCTTTCAAGTTCAGATTATTGATAATAAGATTAAGTTGCTCATTCAAAATGATGGCAGACTGATGGGGAAACTCATTCATCATGTCTAAGGTCTCAAAAAGAAATACGACGTTCATGGATTTGCTTCCGAATCGAAATGGAACAATACTACAGAAATAGGCTTGGCCCTTTTTACTTTGAATCTTTAATTTATGGCTTATATACTTAGATACGACTCTTTCCCGAAAATAAGGATTTAATTCATTTTCTATTTCAACAGTGCTTACAGAATTATCTAGATGCGGATTGTTTATAAATTTCATCGACTCTTCGGCATAGATTGCTGCCGTTGAAATTTTTGACGATTTAATAAAGTAATTTAAGTACTCATTTAAAATTTGTTGTGGTTTGTCGAGAAGTCGAATCTTCTGAAAAATATCAACAAGTTGATTCATCTCTACAATTTTTTTATTTAAAATAGAAGTTTCAAATTTGAAAGATCGAACTAATTCTTCTTCAACGGTTAAATCCTTAAACGTTAAAAAATATAAATTTTTATCAAAATCAGACAATGGGTAAAAATTTTTAAATTGAAATTGCCCAAGTCCCCTCAAAGTCTTTTCAGTTTCATATTTACAAATTCTGATGCCATCTTCGGTTAAAAAATTTTCAACCGTTGCAAAATCAAATATAGAATCATCTATTGTTTTGATCGTGTTAAAAAGGCTGACTTTTTGTTTCAACAATCTAACTAGTGAAACACCTGAAATCGAGGCAAACGCCTCATTGCAGTAAAAGACATTTCCATTGATGTCAAAGATGCAAACAGGATCTTGTATATCGTCGTAGATTTGATTAAGCTCAGTAAGCGCCAATTCCATATTATCTATTCGGTCGGTGTATTGCGGTTGTAAATAGTATTCATTTGAATTTTATTTAAAATATCAAAATGTTTCGTTTTGAGATTGCAGAGCAATCCGAGTATCAAAAGATACACCACCTCTTTCTTAAGGCGATGTGAGATTCTCGACTTCATCTGTTCTATAATATGTTACTCCTCCGTCGAATGAAACGATCAATCCTTCAGATTCTTCGTTGGATTCGTGTTCTGCAAGAGCACAACGCCAAGAAATAGGATCTTGCTCTTTCATAAGTGTAACCGTATCAAATTCCATCCAGCCGACTTTGGTGGTTTCGGGATAGCACTCGCGAATCATTTCCTCGAATGATTCTTCAATATTCACGGGATTGAGTTCTGTTTCGAGAATATGCTGGACGATCCACTCTGTGCCATATTCACAGCCCACACCTTGAACCAAGCGCATAAGATCATCAGAGCCGCAAGATTCGCAACGACCCGTTGGACATTCATGGTAGCAATTATAGCAAAATGGAAGTGAGCGGTTAAAAGCAAGTTTTGTTAATTTTTCTTTCAATTCAGAATTCATGTTGATCTCCCTTTGATTGGGCTTTGCCTTTTGATTGAGGGGCCCTTCACAGAGGGAGAGGGCTCCTAGGAGGCAAACCAGCTTTGAAGTAGATCGACCGCGCATCGACACGCGTAAGCGGCAGGGCTCGTGACAGATCCCGAAGGGGCTGGCGCGATGCCCGTGCGGAGATGCGAGAAAAGGTCGGTCTTCGTAAAAGCGTCTATCCAATAGGGAGATTTGAAGTGTGATGATTAAAACTGATTGGATTTGCTTTTCACTTCTTTCATTTTGCTTTGGCGATTATCGGTTGGGCGCGGAAAGAACCGTGGACTTCCCCAAGTTTTTGTGCGCGATTCATAGATGAGTTTTGCTTGAGCACGCCAGATCCAGGTCTGTAGTTGATCGAGGTTCATCGTCACTGAAAGGGCTAGAACGGCCGCTACAGAAAGGGAGATGAGTTTATCTAAATTCATTTTTTGCTCCTTATGAAAGAGTGATTTGTTTATTTTTAAGTTTTTGAACGATGTTAAAAACGTGCGCTTGCTTCCAGCTTACGCCGTGACGAGTTTTTAATTTTTTGCCGTCAAGAAAGTGTGCAATCTCCGTTGGGGTTCTTCCCAGCTGCCGCTGCTTTTCAATCATTTGTAAGATCGGATATTCGCGAGGGTCCTTTTGAAGGCGGCCCTCAAGGTAGCAATAGCCGTATGGCGGCGGCGCTCCGCTCTTAAACGTTTGACGTATGTTTCCAAGAAAGCTGACGGATTTATTCGGCCTGAGCGTCACTCCCAACCGAACTAAATGACTTCGTACAGTTGTAAATGGAGTTGCGTATTGTTTTGCGATTTCTTTGATGGAGTGGCCCTGCTCGTAAAGGGCTTTGAAATCCGCATTTTCATGGGAAATTAAGTGGACTTGAATTCCAACAAAATCATGTACTTGACTTAGATTGCAGGTTGTTGGAAGATGGCTACCATTTTTCAAGCTGTTCGAACCAGCGTCATAAAAAAAGTTCGGTTTCAAATTTAAAAATTCAGATGTCTTCGGGTTCCCGTGAAAAACAGGGAGGTCCGAGGTGCGTCTTTTTTCTGATATAAGCGCGGATTGGGCGCTTTCTGAGGTGAAGATTTCGTTTTTAGGGGTATCAGTCACGGCGGTTGGCAGAATACGAGAGCCTGCGATTGCAAGCTCCCGTTTGTAGTACTTTTCACCAACGTAAAAGAAAATCTTAATCTCATCTTTTTTCAAAATGATTTTGTGAACCATTTTTTGAATGATCGCTGTCTTTACCACAGGATCATTTTCGTTTTCCAACAAATCCACAATCACAGCCTTAAACTGATTAAAATCAGCCATTCCCACAGCGACATTTTCACTTTCATTATTCCGTTTTAATTCTAAAACCTCTTTTTCTAAGCCATCTTTTTGAACTGATAAGCGTTCCATCTGATCAAACACATGCTTTGGGTTCACGGACTTTGGCAAAAGCCCCAAACGCTCTGATAACGATCTTTTATTATTTAAACATGGCATTAAGAGCAAAAGATTTTTTGTAAAGAGTAGATGTCGTTACTCTAACATTAGTGGTCCAAATCAGTTATGGCAATTTGATTTAAAATATATTTGGATCCATGGAGAAAATCGTTGGTGTTTTTTCTTAGGCTTTATAGATGTGTTTACCAAGAAGATTACAGGCTGGTACATAGGAAAAACTTGTAAAGCAGGAGATTTAGTATTTACGCTGAATCAAGCCATTCAAAATGAAAACATTCCCTCAGAGACTCCGTTAGTAATAAGAAGTGATAATGGTCCCCAGATGAGTTCAAATAAATTTTATTTTTATTTAAAAAATTTAGAAAAAAAGTTAACCCATGAATTTATCCCACCAAGATCACCAGATAGAAATGCATACATAGAAGCATTTAACTCCATACTTGAGGCAGAAGTTTTACAGGTTAGATATTTTAGAAATTTTGAAGAGGTTTATGAAGCAATGATAAGATTTATAGAGTTTTATAATAACAGAAGACTGCATGGTTCAATTGGAAATTTAAGTCCAAAGATGTTTATTGAAAGATTTAATAATGGAGAAATTACACCCAGAGTCGTCGCCGTCTAAGTGTCTTTAATTAAGGGGTTGACGGGCAGGCAGGTTCCCCATCCATGGTTTGGAAATTTGACACATTTGCAATGGGTTTGGTTTGCAGGATTTCACATGAAAGTCCATGCTAAGCAACTGAAGCAAATTTATTTGGGATTGTAGTAAAATTTATATTAATAATAGTTCACTGGCAATTCTATCCAGCTTCCCAGTTTCAAGGGCAGATTAAGCAATTTGTACTGACCAATATTCGTTACAAGGATGGCTGACTAAATTCAGCATTTGATTCTGAATTTATTGTGAGCCAGGTTAATCCAACTGGAGTTTTATTTTTTGAAGATAAAATAAGTGTAAGTTCACAGAAACGAGTTTGTCGATTAATTTGGCGAAAAATGGAGATGGCATGAATAGTATAAAAGTCGCTGCAGGGAGTTGTTTGTGTAAAGCTGTCAGCTTTTTAAAGTGCGCATAAAATCTTAAAAACCATCGAGGATTCCGAAATTAAGAGTGAAGATGCAAATTTTTTCCTTTCTGACAGGACTGTTGCTGAACAAGAA
>CALBHK010000311.1 GCA_937894565.1 uncultured Chlamydiae bacterium | reverse complement strand
AAATTTAATGAAATTGAAAAAGCATATGATGTATTCATTAATGCAGCAAAAGAAAAAGCAATGAAAGTAATTATTGATTTTTAATAATCAAAGAATAAAAAATCGGGGCACATGCCTCGATTTTTTTTAGCGACTGTTCTGAATTAATATACTTTGATGATAGTAATCTTACTTGCTCCCAGAACCTGTAACTTATTTTATGATATTCACTCTATCCATTAGGAAGAAAAAAACGACTCCAAAAACTTCTCTTTTTAGACTCTTCTTCTTCCACCACTTTTGAGAACTATAAACTTTATTTATTTTATCTTTTTTATCCGTAGGTAATGCTCCCAAAAATTAAGCTAGTTTAAAAGTAGAAAATTCACTCGTCTTTATAAGTATTTCTAAACTTAACATAATACACCTTATACGAAATGCTTATATTTTTTCTTTATTTTTCAAAGCTATAATACAATCTTTAAAGCCCCTTTTCTCCAATCGGGGCTTTTTTATGATTTATTACGTTCTCTAATCCCCCCATTTCTCTTAGGTCTCTTTTGTTAGCGCTGACTGGATATTGACGGTCATTTAATTCACAGCTTTAACCAAATCGAACTATATACATTTTCAAATTTCGTACTTGAGCGAAAGTAGGAAAGTGTTGCCTGGAGAAAATAAGAAATGGGTTCTACACGACTATTGACCAATATTATTCAGCGTAAAGTCATGTTGCCAGAAGAAATGTCACCTTCAATGCAGCGTGACAATTTTGAAGTGGCACTGACTGATTTTGAAAAGCATCCAATCATCAAATGTTTATTTAAAGCGGATAACCAGCGTTCTACGGAATGTTGGAGCGTGCAAGAAATTGCAAACTTTATTGAGGATTGCACAGAAGATCAAAACATCAATTTATGCATTTTGTATTGGAAAGATATACACAGCAATATTTACATTATTGATGGAGCACATCGTCTTTCCTGTATCTATGCGTGGATTAATAGATATTTTGCGGATGAGCAAGTCACTCAAGCACCTAATTTCAATGATCCACAAAAACAAGATATTCGTTACCTCCGCAATTATTTAGGAGATCTCGCTGATTTTCAAAGAATTTGCACTGATGCTGAATTTGCAGAAAAAAAGTCGAAGTTAGAAGATATTAAAATCAGTTTCAGGCAGGTACTGGGGACTCCGGAAGATGCGCGGCGGGTATTTCAATCGATTAACTCAGATACTAAACGTTTAGATAAATATGAGGAATATCACCTAAGAAATCGCGGTAGTGACGCGTATTATGCGATCTATGCCTGTTGTTATATCAATGACAATAAATCTAACCTAGAAGAGCTCCAATATACACGTTTAAATGAGTTGATTGAGTTAGGGGAGAGGATCCACCAGCTCCTTTTTTCGACCATTTTATTAGACAATGAAATGAGTCATGGCAAAAAAATTGGCTTGGTCAATGAGCTGATGAATATCATTGCGGGTGATCAGATTCATAATATTATGAGTCTGAATCAGGGGGAGCGCGTTGAAAACCTAATGTCGCATCTGTTGACCATTCTTTGCAGAATAGCGACGCCTGTAAAAAATGCTGGGGTTCCGAGTTTGGGCTTACATCCATACTTATATTTTTATAAGGATCAGCGTTTTCAGATTACTTCTTTTCTTGCATGGTTTTCAATTGTGTATGAAATTCATGAAAGCCGCATGCAGATTCATCATCGAAAGATTAGTTTCAAGGACTTCACCCGGGTACGCCGTAGTATTGAGTTCTTGATCGCCAATTTCCCCGTGGCGACCACCGAAACGGTCGGCAAGTTCGGCAGTGGTATCAAGGGCTATGATCGGCTACAAATTGTCTATAAAGCCTTTATTTGCTTAAGCTTGGAAATGGAGGTTGATTTTGATGATGAGAAATGCCTGAATACCTTTATTCTGTCCATGTCTAAGGCCTTCAAGTACATAAACTTTAACGAATTCTATGTCGAAAGATTTTTGGGTGGTTATGATGATGCAGTCGTCAAGAATGTAGTGGGATATGTGGAGTCGATTAGTCCAATTTCTCGGCCAAAGCCAAAGGCCTTTTCGGCATTAACCAAGAGTCTGCTTAAGCACAATTTTGTGGTGGGTAATCATAACTTTTGCCTCATTTGTGATGGATTGATCTATCTTGATTCTACTGAATCGGATCATAGGATTGCCAAAGCCGTAGGTGGGCAAGGCGTTCTAGAGAATGGTCTGCTGGTTCATCCCATCTGTAATAGGATGAAATCAGATCTGAGCCTGGAAGAGATTAGAGCGGATTTGTTTGGTGAATTACTGTATTGAGCAGCAGAGGGGGTAAATTAATTTTCTAAAATTTATCAATGATTTAACTTTTGATATATTCAGCCAATGTGGTTATTTTTAATTCAGTCCAGAATCACAACCAGAAACTAGCTGTAGTTTCTGAATGACCGTCAAGGTCCTTAGTTTTGCCTATAGATTCCCCCTATGGGCATTTTTTTTGATCTAAAACATGTATAGGTGACTTTAAAATAACCCTTTTAGCAATTCATAAGCAATGAGTATTAAGGCTGAGACCATCAGCACAACAAAAATGAGTTCCACTCTAGTTAACATCTTAGTTCCATTTACTTTTCACTTAATTTATATAGCAGTTAACTCGTAGCATCAATGAAATAACATGACATGGAAAATAATCAAAAAGACAGAATTTGGATTTTGATCAGATCTGCATGTTTACATGCTTCTACAGCAGCTTTGAATGTTTCACTTAACCTTTAAACTTTTATTAAAATTAAATATATTCACACATGTATTCTAAATTTGATAGAATTTATTAAAACTTTAGATTCTAAGTGTAAATAATGAGAAGCGCTAATATTCGACGTGATGGCTACTTAAAATTTCTGAATACATGGCAAGACCGTGATGTCATTAAAGTACTTTCAGGTGTGCGTCGCTCTGGAAAATCCACCTTATTGGCGATGTTTCAACAAGACCTAAAAGCACAGGGTGTACAAGCCGAAAACATCATTGCCATCAACTTCGAATTTATGGAATTTGAAGAACTCACCGATTACCGTAAACTACATGATTATGTATTGTCCAAAGTTGATAAAAGTAAAAAAAACTATGTTTTTTTAGATGAAATACAACATGTTAAAAATTTTGAGAAAGTAGTCGACTCTTTATATGTTCGGGATTATATCGATTTATATATTACAGGCTCAAATGCATTCTTTCTAAGTGGAGAACTTGCGACTTTACTTACAGGACGCTATATAGAGCAACATGTTTTACCCCTTTCATTCCAAGAATTTAAACAGTGGCATATTGAAAATAATCCGATCATCCAACAATTATCCAATCGTGATTTGTATGCCATGTATACGCGCAGTAGTTTCCCTTATACGCTTGCCATGACTAGCCAGCAGGAAACCTATGATTACTTGCAAGCGGTCTATGCCAGTGTAATGTTTAAAGATGTTATTCCCCGTTTGAATACTGCCGATATTAACTCTCTCGAGCGTGTCGCAAGATATTTGGCAAGCGTGACAGGCTCACCCATTTCCATCAATAAAATTAAAAATACCTTTGTTTCAAGTGGGGTTAAGATTTCATTTGAAACAGTAAAACGCTATATTCAGGGCTTACAGGACAGTTTGCTATTTTATAGTGCCGCACAGTTTAAAGTACGCGGGCGTGAGTTATTACAATCCTCTGAAAAATACTATTTAGTTGATGTCGGATTGCGCCGGATTATGTTGCCTGATGCTAATGCTGATCAAGGTCATATCTTAGAAAATGTGATTTATCTTGAGCTTGTCAGACGAGGTTATACGGTCTATGTAGGGCGGGTTGATGAATATGAAATTGATTTTGTTGCTGTCGATACTTTACAGAATTTAACTTATTATCAGGTGGCATTAGAAACGCTCAATGAGGAGACACTCAGCCGAGAGTTACGTCCATTACAGAAAATTTCTGATTCGTATCCCAAGTATTTACTTACCTTAGACACGATAGGGACTGAAGCGAATTATAATGGTATTGTAAAAATGAGTGCTCTCGATTGGTTGCTATCTGAAAATAAGTAAAGTTGAGGATAGACATGGATACTCTTATTTATTAA
>CALBHK010000310.1 GCA_937894565.1 uncultured Chlamydiae bacterium | reverse complement strand
TTGCCCTTAAGCAGATGGTTAAAAGTGGTAGAATTGGCCAGTCTTTTTTATTTTCAGGTCAAGAGGGAATTGGAAAAAGTCTATTTGCCCAAGCTTTAGCTAAAGAGCTTATTTGTATAAATGATAGTACTGGTAATCATGCAGGAAAATTAAGTCGAGGCGTGCATCCCGATTTGCACCATCTGCGCACTGAAGGCAAAGTGGGCATGCACAGCATAGAGGCGTTGAGGCGTTTTCAGGATGAAATTCATATGCCGCCGTATGAAGCTCCGTGGAAAGTGTTTATTGTGCATGAAGCTGATCGCATGCTGCCCACAAGCGCCAATGCTCTTTTAAAATCTTTCGAAGAGCCCCCTAACCACACCGTGATTATTTTATTAAGCTCTTCTCCTGAAGAGATTTTGGGCACTATTCTATCGCGCTGCAACAAAATCTACTTTCAACCTTTGACGAAAGAAGAGATTTTTTGCTATTTAGTTAAAAAAGGAATTACGGAAGAGAAGGCTCAAAGAGCTGCCAGAAGAGCAGAAGGAAGTTTAGCCCATGCAATGACGTTATGTGAAGAAAAGCAAAGTTATCTCGATGAGCTATTGTGCTACCTCTCTAAACAAGATAAAAATTATCTTTTGCTGAAGGCTATAAGTAGTTCACTCGGTGAGCAATTTGACTCTTTGCGTAAATCTTTAGAGGAGGAAACAGAGCGAATGTATAGCCCCGAATTTATGAAATCACTGCCGGCGGCTCAAAGAGAAATTTATGAAAAAGAGATTCAGGGGGCTGTTAGTTTGCGTTTTCATCGTGAGGTGAGAGATTTATTTAATGGCCTTTTGGGCTGGTTTAGAGATGCGCTAGTACAAAATAAGGAAAGCTTATATTTCCCGGAATATAGAAGCAGGACATCTTTAAAGGTGGAGCAATTTTTAAAAATCCAAAAAGCTGTAGAAGAGGCACTTTTGTCTGTGGAGCGGTTTATGCCCCTCTCTTTTGTCTTAGAGAGCTTATTAATTAAAATACAGTTGCATTTATGATTAAAAAAGAGAAAGAGGAACAGCTTAAAGCTCGAATGGCTGCTTTAGAGATCAGAGAAGAAGATCTAATTGAAAAATTTATCATGGGTTCTGGTAGCGGAGGGCAGAAGATGAACAAGACAAGCTCTTGTGTCTATCTTAAACATACAGTTAGTAATATCGAAGTAAAATGCCAACAAAATCGTTCCAGAGAGTTGAATAGATACTGTGCAAGAAAAGAACTCTGTGATAAGTTAGAAGCACGATTGCTAGGGGAAAAAAGCAAAAAGCAGCAAGAGTTTGAGAAGATCAGACGGCAAAAGCAAAAACGCTCCAAACGATCAAAAGAAAAAATGTTGGAAGGAAAAAGAAGGCGCGGTGAGACCAAAGAGATGCGCTCTTCTCCCGAATAAAAAAGAATAAAAAAGATGACTTTATTTATACCGAACATGATTGAAGAATTGGTTTTTGACCACGTCGGTTCTGCATCAAAATTTTCATCTTCACTCATGCCTTGCCTTAAGGCAATGGTCATTCGCTCCAGATAAAAATTTTGAGCAACCTCCTTGTCAAAACTCCAAATCTTCAATCACGTTCGGTATAACACTTACCTTTTTTAAAGACTAGAGAGCTTAATTTAAACAGCGAGTCATAAAATTTAATGGCTTCAGAATTAAAAGCATAAACAGAGGCGAAAATTTCTTTATCAGGAAAGTGTTTAAAGATATCTTCAACCATTTTTGTTCCAATCTTTTTGTGGCGGAATTCTGTTTGCACATAGAGATGCTCTATCAGAAGAGATTCTTTTCTTTTTAGTATGGATGCAAACCCTATGATCTGGGATTGAAACTCAGCATAAAAAAGATACCCATCTTCAAGTATTTTCAGAATATCTTTTTTACGCTTTTCTAGAGAAAATAATGGAAACTTCTCTGATTCAGCTTCATTATGAATCTTGTCCAGTTCGGTAAGCAAAAACGCTAAGCGATCAATATTTAAATTAACTGATCCTTGAGCAAGATGAAGTTTTACGCTTTCTTCCACTTAAATAGAACCTTTTAACCAGTAGTAGTCATACTTTGTTCCGGTATATACTCAGTCCAGTTGAAAGTTGGAAAATTGACAAGGAGGCTGCTCAAAATTTTTCATCTGGAGCAAGCGACCATTGCCTTAAGGCAAGGCGCGAGTGAAGATAAAAATTTTAATGCAGAGCCAACGCTGTCAAAATTCCAACTTTCAACTGGACTGAGTATATGTAGGAGCTGTTTTGCTGTTTGAGTATTTCATGTGTGTCTATTTTTGTCTATAAAAAAGTGAATATTTTAATATTTTTTACGTAAATTTTACTCACTAGACTTGGTGTGTAAAAAAACTCCTGCTTGCTAAAGAAGCAAAGCGTGTGTTATAGAAATTTTGAATTCGGTAGAGAGCCTATGGAAGACGAAAAAGACAAGCGCAAGCGTATGCAAATGATGGCTACCTATATTACGCTTCCTTTTGTGTTAGCGATTCCTCCCATTGTGGGATGGTATATCGGCTCCTGGCTTGATAAACACTTTGAAACGGCTCCGTATGGGATGTACTTCCTGCTAGTGCTTGGAATGATAGGCGGTGTGCGCGAGTTTTATCGCATTGTGACAAAATATAAAGACGAAGAGTTTTAATGAAAAAAATCATCATCGTTATAGGTTTAACCCTGCTATCGATATGCGCTTACTTTAGCTTTTTTGGCACACTTGCATTTCTCACAGGAGCTTTATGGGCTCTGGTTAACCTTTACTTCATTAGGCAACTCCTTTATGGACTTTTAATAGAAACACCTAAAAATTTCCCTAAAATTGCCTTGCTGGTGTTGATAAAATTTCCCCTTCTTTATGGGGCGGGTTTTGCTCTGCTTTATTATCAAAGCGACTTTTTATGGGCCTCAATGGTTGGTTTTAGCTTGGCTCTAATCGGGATGGCTTTTCAACCTCAAAAAAACAAGGAGCTCGCTTAATGGCAATGGACGGGGTTCCTCACATTCCCAATA
>CALBHK010000309.1 GCA_937894565.1 uncultured Chlamydiae bacterium | reverse complement strand
GGTTAGATATCGCAGTCTGAAGGACTGCAAGAGTTAGCCTGATGCGTATGCCTGCTCATCCTGTCATTTTTTTCCTGCCATCTTGTTAGCGTCTGGCATCTTGCAGACAAAATGCAAACTCTTCGAAGTTGGAACGAAAGGGATTAATATCCAACCCCCCTCTCCTTGTATAAAAAAGAGAGACGGTTAATTTTTCCATTTTACAGCGCTCCAATAAATCATAAAATATCTGCTCGGCGCAGTGCTCTGCAAAGCCACTGTGGTTGCGAAAAGAGATAATATATTTTAAAAGGCCTTCTCGATGGATCTGAGGCCCGTGATATCGAATTAAAATAGAGCCCCAATCCGGCTGGCCTGTGGCCAGGCAATTTGATTTGAGCAAGCAACTATTAAGCGTCTCTTTCACAATAGCTCCCCCAGCCTGCAAAAAATCAGTACAGACATGATAAGTGTCTATCTCCACATCCAATACATCCAAAGATTCTCCCGGCAAATCATTTACTACCCTCTGTACTTTCACAGTAACTGCGCTCCCTACTGCCTGAGAAAGATCTCTTTGCATTGTCTTTTCTACGCTCTGCAACGAATCAAACTTAGACTGGCTAAATGAATTTAAATAGAGCTTAAGCGATTTAGATTCTACAATATGGGAACTGGATGTTGGAAAACAGATCTGTAAAAGCCCAATTTCAGGTTTACCTTTTGGGTTTAACCAAGAGAGCTCCGTTCCATTCCAGATATCCACTCCGCCAAATGGAACTTCCCCTTTCAATTTACTTCTGCCCAATTGCCTTGAAATAGGAAACAATAATCCAGGCGTATAGTTTTGCGCATATTCAGTTTTTTTTCCCAAGGGAGCATTTTTTAATTGAACGTCGTCCAACATCTTGATTTACTTCCTTTTTTTAACCATTTTATCCTTTCTTTATTTTTTAATCTTGTTCTTTCTAGAAATTTTGTATATCATAATGAATTTAGACAGGAGAGTTATGACTGCCAAACTCATTGCAGAAAAAGGTCTTTTAGAAGGCCAGGTAATCTCTTTTAAAGAAGGCGTGAAAGAGTGGATTATTGGCCGGGACCCCGACCAATGTCACATTCTGATCGAAGATCCTTCTGCTTCCAGAAAGCATCTTATTTGTCGCCTAACCCCAGAGGGCATACTAGCCGAAAATTTAAGCGACACCAACCCTCTCCTTATCAATAATGAACCTATTTCGCAACCCCACCTTCTTCAAGAAGGCGATCTAATTAGCATTGGAGAAGGCATCTATCGATTTGAGAGCATCCCCCCTGCTGACAACATTCCAGAAGAGGACAAAGAGCTCATACCCCTACAAGAGAGCTCCCCTCTCGAATCGGAAGAATCTGCTGTACCTGAAGAAGAAGCTGGATTTAACCATGAAGAAATTTATAAAGATCATGAAGACAGCTTGAATTCTTCAGAATTTGCCGATATCGATTTTAGCCTCACAGACACTTCCCGCTATTTATTGAAAGTTGTAGCCGGGCAAAATAATGGAGCAGAATTTGACTTAAAACCAGGCTTTAGCTACATTGTCGGAACAGATGCTAAAAACTGCGACATCATCTTTCAAGATGTCAGTGTTTCCCGTCAACACGCACGCCTAACTCTTGATGAAGATGGCAAAATCACCCTCAAAGATCTAGGCAGCAGCAATGGAACGATTATCAATGGAGAAAAACTTCAAAATGAAATCGTTTTAGACATCAATTCCCTCGTCACAATGGGAACAACTACATTCGCAGTGATTGATACTCAAGGAGAGCGCCATACGATTATCTCTCCCCTTCTTCCCTCCATTGCCAATATTCTTAAAAGAGAGCCTCCCGCAGAAGAAGAAAAAGAAAAGAATGAATTAACACAAGAAACAACTCAACCGACAACCCCTCCTCCTCCGATAGAACAAGCTCCTCAAAAAAATAGCCATGTTGTCTTGCTAGCTATTTTGACTGCCATTCTTGTTATAGGCGGCATTGGCATCTCTTTGCTTTTTAATTCTACAGAGATGGCCTCCCCCCTAACAGATGTCCACGCCGAGTTGGAAAAAATTCTAAAACCCTATCAACCTGCAGTCACCTACAACTTCACTCCTCGTACGGGGAGGCTCTTTTTAAGTGGACATGTTCTCACCCAAACAGATCTTGATCAGTTGCGCCATAATATCTATGCATTGCCTGTTAAAATAGAAATTCAAGATAAGTTGATTGTAGATGAAGAGATATGGAAGGTGTTTAACCAAGTTCTATCAGAAAGAACCGGTTGGAGAGGAGTTGCAATCCACTCCCCGGCAGCCGGCCAGTTTGTGATGACAGGCTATTTAAAATCACGCAAAGATTACGATCAGCTGGTAGATTATATGAGCCAAAATTTCTCTTATCTTGACCTTTTGGACAATAAAGTAGTTGTAGAAGAAAATATTGTTGGGGACATTCAGCAAATGCTGCAAGAAAATGGCTTAAGGGATGTTCAGGTAGCTGTTTCTAATGGGCTCGTTACTTTAAACGGAAATATTGCAACCATTCAGACCCCCCTCATGAATGACATCCTTAGCAAAATCAAACAGATCCCCGGTGTCACTTCCGTTCAAAACTATACCATTGCCTTGGAAGTCCAGGAAGTCACAATCAACATTTCTGATCGTTACCATGTAAGCGGCTCTTCTCAGCTAGGTGGAAGATTTAGTGTCGTTATTGATGGGAAAATCCTTTCAGTCGGGGACATTCTGGATGGAATGCGCATTACAGAAATCAATATACATGCGATCTTTCTGCAAAAAGGGGAAATGCGCTACAGGATCGACTATTAACGGTAAGTGAGAAAGAGATAAGAGAGAGAGAGAGAGGGAGACTAACCGCAGAGCCGCAAAGAGCGCAGAGGAAACGCAGAGAAAAAAAGAAAAATAAGTTATCTTACTGATCCTCTAGCTGTAAAATCTCCTTATTTTCTTCTTCATCGTTCTTATCACTCTATCGTTTCTATCGTTGATCCATCAACGTGGGGTATCTGGGTTTACCTCTGTGCTTTCTCCGCGTACTTTGCGGCTCTGCGGTTAACTTTCTTTGGCCCCTATTGAAATCTTAATATTTTTCTTTTATAATTATATGTATAGGCAGAAGACTAGTGAGGTATCATGTTTGGATTAGGAAAAAGAAAGGGTTCCGGGGACTTCCTATTTGATCTTGAAATGGAAATCATCGACAAGGGTTCAGCAAGTGCATTACGCAAAGAAATTCAAACTAAAATCCAAGAAGTGAAAGCCCTTCTTCGAACGGGACATCAGCAAGACGAATACGATCAACTGGGGATCTTACTTTTTGGCTATACGGCTGTTATAAAAATTTTAGATCGGATCGAAAGTAAAATAAAAAAATAGCTCCTACTGAGATAATTATTATCTCCTCGGTAGGGCTCGCTGGCAAGATTGCGCAGCGTAATCCACGGAGGTGGCCAATGACCCAAAGAACAGAGTTCGTGTTTGGTGACATGATCACTGTTGTCGAAGCTAGTAGTACAATGGTAAAAGCTAAGTTGGCAGAAATCCAAGCTCGAGCCAGCTCCACTAGTATCGGCGATATGTTTGATATGCAGATGATGATGAATAGGCTAAACCAATTATCTGAAATGGTCACCAACGTCATGAGTGCTGCTCACCAAGCCGTCATGTCAATGGCAAGAAACATCAAGTAATTATCTTAATTACTTACCGTTTCTTTGCTACCAGAAATGGGAAGGATTCATTCCTTCCTGTTTCTGGAATATAGACTAAGGCTTGCGACCTATTGGCCAAAGCCGTGGTGCTTTGCTTGTCAAAGGTTGAGCAGTTCGATATTTCAAAGCGCCAGTAGCTCAAATGGTGCTTCGAAAGTGGACCGTGCTTAAGGTAAGGTCATGCTTAGTGTGGGCTTTTGCGAGGCTACAACTCTACACATAGACCTTAGAGGACCTTAGAAAGAGAGCATCTTAAAAAAGAGAACATGAGGGGAATCAAGGATGACACGCAAGAAAATCGAAGATTTTAAAGAAGACTTTTCCTTGTTGATTGAAGCTGGTTTTATTGCTGTCAAACAGCTTGATGAAGATAGTGCAAAACGCATTTTTCATTCCGCTCATATCTTAAATCCAAAGAGCATGGCACCCCAAATTGGATTGGGCTATATCGCACTCAATAAGCTTCTTGTACGAGAGGCTACTGCTATATTTAGAGAAGTCCTGCACAATGAGCCAAACAACTATCTCGCTCAGACTTTCATGGGTATATGCTACCTCCTCAACGAGCCTAAGCGCAAAGAGGGAAAGGAAATGATTAAAAAAGCAATGAGTGCCACAGATGATGAGACAGTTAAGAACCTAGGCGCAGTCAGCTTGGAATGGGCATCAAAAGATCTGGAAAAAATGAAATCCCCTTTCTCAATTAGTGATGAGGAGATCAATGCCGTTAAAGAAGAAGCGGCTCAAAAGAGAACTAACAGTAAAAAAGAAGAAGAATAAAAAAGCTATTTGGTTGAAATCAGTTTTTAATACATCTGCCTAAGAACTCAAATTTTTGGGTTATTATGCAGGTATAATATATATTATAATTAATAATTAGGTGTAAATTATGGCAAAATTTGATCAAGAAGCCATCGAAAAAATTTCGGGAATTAGAGCAAATGAGGAAAAAAGCAATCTTTCGATACCTACTGAAAGAACGCAAGATCCTCAAACTGCTACGCAATTCACGAAAGTGATGGAAGAGCAACAACTTCCTAAACAGGGATTGGCTACAGATTCTCCTTCTACAAATCGAGCCAATCTTTCTATATTTGACCACGCAGGCGGGCAAGGGGTAGATGCCTCTCACCACCTCACGCGAGATGAGCTCTTAGCAAAAGCTGATGCCATTAACATGCGCATCGAGCAGGTAAAAGAGGCTCTTTCCGCAGAAAATGTCAATATCAAACCTGGCTACAAAACAGAAATTTCCAATAAACTTCGCCACATCAATGACTATCTTCGCGTCGCTATAGACCAAAGCGGTACAGAGGCATCAGCTACGAAAGCCGTAGCGGCAGCAGAAACAGAAAAAGTGATGCCTAGTCCTATGCAGCGCTTTATTGGCCAACTCACACACGCTCAATTCCAAATGGAAGGACTTAATAGCTATCTCTCTACACTCGGTCAGGATGCTACAAAAATCAACCCCGCTGCCATGATGGCTATTCAATTGAAAATTTACTCTGCCCAATTTGAACTTGAATCATTAACAAAAATGTTGGATAAGGCTCTTGAAGGCGGCAAAACTATTATGAACATCCAAGTTTAAGGATGATCCTATTTGGAATGGGGACGTTGCCCTTTTAAATACATTAATTTGCGCTTAAGCGCCTCTGTACATTAACCTGCGCTTAAAACGCATGGAGGGAGTAAACTCAAATGCCATCTAATATGGAATTGGAGAAAATTTTAGGCGGGCTGGACGATGTCCAATTAACAACGGTCAATGGACGCATCACCGAAATAGTGGGCATGTTGATCCGCGCCGTTGTTCCCAATGTTAAAATTGGGGAGCTTTGCCTAGTTAAAAGAGATGGAATGGAGCCACTTCGCGCTGAGGTGGTCGGATTTACCTCAGAAGAGGTGATCCTCTCTCCTCTAGGCGATATGACAGGAGTTGGACCTTCATCTGAAGTCATCCCTACCCATTTACCTCTGCACATTAGAGTCGGCCCTGAATTATTGGGGCGCGTTCTTAATGGCCTTGGCGAGCCCGTTGACGTACATTCCAAAGGACCTCTACACTGTAAAGATACCTGCCCTGTCATTAAAGTGCCCCAGACCCCCTAACACGTCAACGCATTCTAGAACCTATTTCTGTGGGAGTCAGGGCCATTGATGGCATTCTCACAACTGGAAGAGGACAGCGTGTTGGTATTTTTGCTGCAGCTGGTGGAGGTAAATCTACCTTGCTCGGCATGATTGCACGCAATGCCGTTGCAGATGTCAATGTCATTAGTCTAATTGGAGAGAGGGGCCGTGAACTGCGCGACTTCATTGAAAAGTATATGCCGGACGCGGCTGGCCCGACCCAATCGCTCAAGGTGTGTATGTTCACCAACACACCGGACGAGCATTTC
>CALBHK010000308.1 GCA_937894565.1 uncultured Chlamydiae bacterium | reverse complement strand
CTGAAGTGCAACCCTTCGTGCCCTTCTGTATCACTTTGCATGTTGCCGTGTTTGGCTTCTGGTAGTAGCAGGCCGCATTCGCGCTTTCATCGCCGCATCTGGGTGGGGGCCAGCTATAGGTAAAGAATTTGTCGGCAGCGGCCATCTGTTCGTTCGAAGCCGCAGTCATGCTAAATTTGCATGTCGCTGCAGTTTTACTCGTGCGAATTTTGGCAGCTAAGGATTTCGGATTGCTGGCCAGGGTATTCTTGAGATTGTCACAAACTAGATTGGGCTCAAAACCTGGTTCTGGTGGATAATGGATGACAACCAATGCATCGTAAATATAGCCTTCTTGATTTGTTTTGGCTACTTTGACCTGAACCCATTCGCCATTCATACTACCGATCTTTTCCTTAATATTTGTCAGCTTGATGAGCTTGAGTACAGTACCTTTTTTCAGGTTGCCGAGCGATTTGCTGCTTCTCGTGGCTTGCTCGCGCAGCACAACGGTTGCCGTAGTTTCGAGCCATTCGTCTGCTTCACTGAGCCCATAGGCGGTCGGTTGAATAGCACAAAAGATAAGAAGTATCGCTACCCATTTTTGGCTTATTCTTATTTTCGTATAGTTATACAAGATGCCATTCACAATTTAGATAGAAAACTCAAAATCTATCAGGTGTAAAGCTGTTTTTTCTGAAAAAAAACTGAATTAGGACGCTATTGCAGTACATTTCTATAATTTTCGCACGGGCCTCCATGCCCGTGCTCACAGGCGCAATTACTTCAGACAACAAGATTTACCTGCTCCGCGCGCGACCACTCCGTTGGGTCGCGTGCTCGGCCTCGGTCGCCAAGAGTCGTTGACGCCGGACAAACGGGACGTTTGTTTGGTCCGGCGCAACGAGGCGACCTTCGGCACATTTTTTGACGCATAAATCGCGGCTTTCGAAAGAAAACTGCTTTTTTTGTGCGATGCGTCAAAAAACGTCAAGGTAAATCCAACGTTGTCTGAAATAATTGCGCCTTTGTTATCCGCCGACCTCGTGTCGGCGCGGCAACGCGATTTTGGCTAAGATATAAGAAATTGCTCCCCATTGGGGACTATGGACCCCATGATCTCTCAGGTGTAAAGCCTGTTTCAGGGTGGGGTCATGTGTCGGAATACTGATTATGAGAAGTTAAATATGGCCTTAAAGAGCTATATTTAACTTTGGTGCTTAACTGAGAGTTTCGGCATATTAAGCCCGCAACCTCGCAAAGCTCCAAACCGTTGTGCGTCAGCTAAAAAGAAGACACCCACGATGGAAATACTCCCTGATAAAAAAGAATTGATTATGAAGGGTGGAACTTTTCAGGAACAACTTTCAGCATTTCAATAAAACATTCTTCCCATTGACTTGGAAATAGATTCACGATTTTTAAGTTCAAATTAATTCCAAATTTTTCGGAAATCTCATTAACCTGACTTTTTCTGAATATTAATTTTAAAGCCGTTCTGACAGATAAATTAGGTTTTTGTAACAGAAAGGATAGGAAATTTAAATATTTGACTTTCTGATTAAAATCAATATGTAAAGGTTTTCGTTCAATTTTAAGAAAAGCAGACTTAACAGTTGGAGGAGGTATAAAACTATTAGGATTTATTTCGTAAACTATCTTCAAACTATAAAATGTATGATATAGGATAGTGTAAGGATTGAAGATTTTGTCTGCAAATAACTTTTTAGCAGGTTCTAATTGCAGGAAAATTGAACCGCCCTGAAAATTTTCCA
>CALBHK010000307.1 GCA_937894565.1 uncultured Chlamydiae bacterium | reverse complement strand
ATCTCCTTAACAATTGTTTAAATACATTTTTAGCAAATATTTTCTTGCTTGGATGGTTGTAAGTACTCCACCCAGGTCCTGGATTTGATTCCAGGCAAAAATACTTATTTTCACATTTCATTAAATCTACACCAATAAATCTATTCTCCTCTATTTGAGCGATAGACTTACAGAATGCTTTGATATAATTTGGCAGTGGAATTTCTTTATATTTTACAGAACCTTTTGAGGCGTATCTATAATCTATACAGTCCTTTGTTTCTACTTGAAGAGGCCATACAGTATTTCCACAAACGTGCACCCTAATATCGGTTCCAACAATTTTTTCTTGGAAAAATGTTGGCAAGTTATTCAAATTTTCAAAATCCCACTCGGAGAATATTTCATCTGAAACAACCTTTGAACGTATATTTGAACAAGATTTCACAATCAAAGAGCCATTAAATTTATCAAGCAATAACCCATAATTTCCTTTAAGAAAAAATGAACGTGGATATTTTGTTTTTCCACCGGTTGTTAAGGAAGAGTTTCGTATAGAAGTAATTCCTTGGTAAGCTTTAGAAAAATTTTGATAATGATCGCGTCTTTGGCCGAGTAAATTACCGTTCCAAATATCTAATATTTCAAAGAAAGCAACATGCTTTTGAAAAAATATATGATTTGAAGATATCCCTGGGTGCCTATGGTAGATAGAAGTGGGTAGGATAACATCTCTGCAAGTGTGTATCTTTAAAACATTTTTACCAAAAGAAAAATCCCAAGATACTCCTAAATCATCGTAATAGAGGTGAATAATTGATTTGTGATCCTCTATATCATTCAAAAAATAGCTCGGCACTATATCATCCTTCGCGGATATAAATAAAATATAGGCTTTTGCAGTTTCTAAAACAGAAGAAAACTTGATTTTCTGTTTATTAGAACTTGAAGCCTGTAATTTAGATCCGGGAACAATCGGCCGAAATTTTTTTGGAATGAATGAGTTTTTAGGCATATTTAGAATGTAAAAACATCCTCGGAAGAGTTTTCCATTAGAGTCAACTCGTTTTCGAACAGAAAACCTGTATCAGTGCCGCCATCTTTGCAACCCTCTTTACCGTCAGATCCGCCTTCTTTGCCGTCACTAGAAAATCCCATGTTTATCTCCTTTTTTAATTTTTGGTGTTTTGATTCACAAAAAAACAGACGCTCGTCTTTATTTAGTTAAGCCTTGTGAATCGATATGAAAAGGATTTTTACATATTTTCTAAATTTAAAACAACAAGAAAATATTTTTTTTTGCGAAAAAAAATATTGAGCTGTAAGGAGGTAAATTTAAATAGTTAATAATGATAGAGTTGAAAATTCTTGAGAGAGGCCAATCCAGTCAAAAGTTCGAAGTGTACCCAGTAACTGGAGATTAGGGTGATTATCGCTTTCGCGATAATCACTTTTTTTTTGCTTTGAAGTGCGGTGGCTTGGGCGGCAAGCCTTGTTGATCACGGATTATTACCTCGTAAAAACCGTCCTTTAGGTCCATCTCCTTCACGTAGCACACATTTGGAATGTAGAAGTTCGACAGCCTCAGCAGAATCCTTCACTTTAGAAGCACTACGTTCTATCATTTCTTCTTCAAATTCAGTTAGTACATTTTCTCTCAATCCGGTTTCTTTCCATTTAGACAACGGTCTGCATGCTATTGAAATGTTACGAGCCAGTGCCAGTGCATCCAACAGAGCCTGATTTGCACCTTGTCCTTTAAATGGACTCATAGGATGCGCTGCATCTCCAATCAAAGTAAATGCCCCAGCATTTTCCAATAATTCCGATTTGAGTAATTCTCGGTCATAAACGGGATAACCTGAAATTTGTGCTGGTAGGGTTGCTGATAAAATTTGAGGAATGGGCTTATGCCACTGTGTTCTACGACACGCTTCTTCTTTAAGTGCAAGGGCTCCTTGTGCACTCAATGCCTTAGCTTCTTCTTCGGGCATGGGAAAACTAAGTTGCCACATTACCGAGTCTAACGAGTAAGGCATTATGTAGATTCGCTCATGGCCATTGACGGTTTGAAACACGGTGGCTGAGTCGAGCAAAGAACTCTCAACGCCCTTAAGAGCCTCTAAAGAACAAATACCCAAAATTACCATATAACCCAGGTAACGTAAAGGAGTAACATCCTCACCAATCAACAAACTGCGCACAACACTACGAATACCATCGGCACCCACCACCAAATCTGCCTTGGCATTCTTCATCTCTCCTTTAACTTGAAAGCTTAGCTCAATACTTTTGTCCTCACATTGTTTAAAACAAACTAAGCGGTGCCCCCACTGCACGACATCATGATCGCCCAATTGCTCAAGCAACGCTAAGCGCAAGGCTTGCCTTGGGATATGCACATTTTTACGCCTTGGAGACTCTTTAATGTTTGAATGCGTCCTCAGTCCCCATTCAGTAATTTCTTTTCCTTCTGTAGTATGCACCACATGGCGTGTGGAATTACTCTCTTCTTTTAAAGAGAAAAGACCCAATCCTTTAATTGCGTTACTTGCTTGTTGCAAGGTAAGTCCGTAACCCTGAGCTCGTGCATCGAAGCTGCTATCGCGCTCATAAAGGGTAAATGGAATGCCACGATGCAAGCAAGCTACAGCAAGCGCCACGCCGCCTATACCTGCACCAATAATTGCTACATGTGGATAGTTTTCTGAATCTGCTATGGGGTGACTAGTAGCAGGAATCAAGCCAGATCCACTGCAATTATCGCATAAATATTGAGTGACCTTAGGACGAACCGAGGCCTTTCCTTCACTCTTAGTTTTTTCAAATTCATTCATTGCTATTTGGTAGCGGAGTCTCGATTTCTTGCGGAGCTTCAAGTTTTTTTTGCCGCGTCCATAACATTTCGGACAAATAGTCCAGTAAGTCTCTTTATTTTCCACTATTTTCCATTCTTTTTTTAAGTAATTACACTAACTGAGAAAGAAAAGTTCTGACAGGGACAATCACCGGTTGGCTATACTCAAAGCAATTGACATCTTCATAATCAGCATTTAAAACGATTTGAAACGCATGGGGTGCTTGAATTTGCTTTTGGAAATAGCCAAGAGAGGCGTTTAAAGATTTGTCAGACTGTTTAACTTCTACTAAAAACCAGGGCTTCTCATTTTTTGTGATGAGAAAATCCACTTCCCTTTTTTCTTTGTCCCTTAAATAAAACATCTCATAGGACCCCATCCCTCGATCGGTCCAATAGTGACAGGCCTTTAATAGGTGAGCTGCTACAAAATTTTCAGCTCTAGCTCCTGGATCTTCGATAAGAGACCAGTCCCACAAATAAATTTTAGGATCCTTTAAAAGTGAGCGAGTGACATTTGTTGACCATGGACGTATCAAAAAACAGTAATACAACTGACTTAAAGTTCCCACCCATCTGCGGACTGTTTCAGAAGAGATGCGTATCTTATTTGCAAGATTTGTATAGTTAGTCAAACTACCAGCCTGTTCTTTTAAATGCAGCGCCAAAAGCTCCATCTGTTGAATTTGATGGATACGAGTGGTATCCCGAACTTCTTCATAAAAAAGTTGCTGCAATCTTAGCTGCTTCCATTGTTGATAAAAGGCCTCATCTCTCTTTAGAAGGGGTTCGGGGAATCCGCCAAAGTGATACAAATTCTCAAACAAGGCCTCCTCAATTTTTGCAGGCGGAAGGATCTCTGTTTGACGGGTTTCCCGCTCAAGAAGTTCTGATACAGAAAAAGGATGAATACGATAGCGAAAATACCGCCCCATCAAACTGTCTCCTCCTAATTTGAAAACATCAAGTCTTGCGCTCCCCGTTACAATCACCTTAACATTTCCATTGTCGGCATAGGTGTCAAAAAAACCTTTAAGCAGGTTTTTCCACTCTTTAAATTTGTGAATTTCATCAAAGGCAAGTAGAGGAGGATTTTTTCGTAGCCGGGAAAATGTTATAAATTCGCTAATTGCTTTGGGCCCACCTAGAATCACTGCACGATCATCTAAGTTATCCCAATTTAAGTAATAAAAATCGCACTCTAGTGAATCTTTGATATGAAAGCTAAGGGTCGTTTTGCCAACTTGCCTCGGCCCCATTAAAAATAGCATTTGACGGTGCTCTTTAAAGTGATCGGCTACTAAAGGCTGATATAATCGTCGCAAATAGGGCATTTCGCCTCCTTCATCTTGACCAATTATAACATAAATGTGAAATCAGTCAAGACTAATCCCACATACACCCTTCATTTGGACTGAGTATATACATGGGTGTAAACAAAAGTGTTGGCAAAATTTTTCTTACGCAGCCCTCTCTGACTCCC
>CALBHK010000306.1 GCA_937894565.1 uncultured Chlamydiae bacterium | reverse complement strand
ATGAATTATTTAGCAATGCGCTTTTAAAAGTTTTTGGAGACGTATTGAGCCGCTATGATATTAAAGACCGTGATGTGCAGATAAAAATGATTGAAGAAATTCAAAATAAGAGGCTAAGTCGTTGGAAAGAGTGTGTGGACTTATTTCCTAATAATGAGCAAAATTAAAAATTAAGCGTCTCTTTTTTTGAATAGACCTCTTGCTATACCCAATTGAAGATTTGGGTATAGCAAGAGGTCTATTTGCTCATCCTGAACTTTTCAAAGTAACGCAGACGCTTAACCATCTCCCGTTCAAAGCCGCGTTGAAAAGGATGATAGTATTGTTCTCTGGCAAGTCCATCTGGAAAGTAATTCTGTCCGGAACATCCGCTAGCCACATCATGATCATAGAGATAATTTTTTCCATAGCCTAGCTCTTTCATAAGAGTTGTGGGGGCGTTTAAAATATGATGGGGGGGAGGAAGATGCGTCGTCTGGGTGGCGCTTTGTTTTGCTTTTCCATAGGCTACATAGACACTGTTGCTTTTGGGAGCTAAGGCTAAATAGATCACGAGCTGAGCCAGAGCAAGCTCACCTTCCGGTGATCCTAACATCTGGTAGCTGTCCCTAGCTGCTATGCTCATGCTAAGTGCTTGAGGGTCTGCTAGACCTATATCTTCACTAGCTAAGCGAATTAAGCGGCGGGCAATAAAAAGAGGATCTTCTCCCCCCTCTAATAGGCGGCAAAACCAATAAAGAGCAGCATCGGGATCTGATCCTCTTATAGATTTATGTAGAGCAGAGATTAGATTGTAATGTATTTCTTCTCCATAAAGAGCACTTCGTTTTTGCAGATGTTTGCTTAATTCTTCTGTATTGAGCGGAGTCTGTATACCTTGAAGGCTTTCAACTAAATTAAGAAGATAGCGCCCGTCTCCTTGAGCGAGTTCTGTGATTGTTATTCTGGCTTCTTCATTGAGCGCAAGAGGGGAATACATCTCTTCATAGCGCTTAAGGAGGGTTTTTAAATCTGTCTCTTTCAGAGGCTCAAGCGTGAGCACGCGTAAGCGTGAAAGCAGTGCGCTATTGAGAGCAAAGGAGGGATTTTCCGTTGTGGCGCCAATAAGATAGATCGTTCCTTTTTCAAGAAAAGGGAGAAATGCATCTTGCTGGGCTTTGTTAAAGCGATGGATTTCATCGACAAAAAGAAAAATGCCGCGATTAAAAAGAGGACGCTGCTGGGCATCCTGGATGATTTTTTTTAAATCGGCAATGCCTGAAAAAATAGCGCTTAACGCGATCATCTCCATATCAAATGATTGGGCATAGAGCCTTGCAAGCGATGTTTTTCCACAGCCTGGCGGCCCCCATAAAATAATGGAGAGAGGATGTTTATGCGATAAAATATGCGTGATGAGTCCTTGTGGGCCTAATAAATGCTCTTGACCGATGATCTCTTCTAATTTTTTGGGACGCATTCTTTCTGCTAAAGGGATATGTTGCTTCATGAATGGCCTCTGCTCTTAGAATAGGAGCGGGCTTGAAAATGTTCGCGAGTATTCGATTTAAAGAGAAATCCAGGAAGGGATATCGTAAATGCATACACTGCATCTGCTAATGGCATTAAAAGAAAATCGGTAACGAGCCAATCTAAGCTAATAGGATAGGGAGTTGTAAAACAAGTGTGAAGAGAAGTGACAAGAAGAGAAAATAGAAATGTTAAAAGAGGAAGTGTAGTCCATTTTTCCAGAAAAAAATATTTTTTGAGCGGGTAGATAGCCATTAAAGAGAGGATATAAAGCGTTGGATAAAATCCTAAAGGTGAACCTCCGCTTAAAAGATCGATCCAAAGGCCGGAGGCTAAAGCAATCCAAAGAGAGCGAGAAAGAGGATATGAGTAGAGAGCTAAAAGAAGAGGCGGGGCAAAATAAAAAAGCGGAAAGTGGTTAAAGTAGGCAGAGCCTATAATCGCCACTATAAAGTAGAGCAGAAGTTTATATTTGCTAAACACCGCGGCCACAAAACATCCTTGGAACGGTTTTAAAAATAATAGAAAGATCTTTTACAAAAGATTTTTGATTGACATATTCTTCATCAATTTGCACTCGTTGTTCATAACTGGCATGTCCAATTGTAGAAGTTTGCCAAGGGCCTGTAATCCCAGGAGGCACTGAGAGGATTTTTTCAGCTTTCTCTCCATAATATCGATCGATTTCTTCGGGAGTGACAGGTCTTGGGCCTACAATGCTCATCTCTCCTTTAAGGACGTTAAAGAATTGGGGAAGCTCATCCAGTGAGGTTTTTCTAAGAAAATGGCCAATAAAAGTGATGCGGGGATCTTTTGATAACTTGAAGGTGCACTCCCATTCTTCTTTTATTTTGCTATTGGTTTTTAAAAGATGAGCTAAATGATCATCGGCATTGGGAACCATTGTACGGAATTTATAACAGAAGAAGGGTTTTTTATTTTTTCCACTTCTTTTATGAAAAAATAGAATGCGGCCTCTTGTGGGAATGAGCAGAAGTAGAGCAATAAGAAGAAAAAGAGGAAATCCGAACATAAGAACCGAAAAGCTGAATAGGATGTCGAACAAACGTTTAAAGGAGATGTTACGCATTATCCTAGATAATTTAATTGTACCCATTAAAGTCTTAAGGATAAGTACTTTTTTTTTCCCAGTCAAGGTCCTTTTTAACGACACAGCCGCTCCCGTGAAATAAAATTTTTAAAGGTAATTAAAAAATTAAATTTACAT
>CALBHK010000305.1 GCA_937894565.1 uncultured Chlamydiae bacterium | reverse complement strand
TTAGGTATCGCAGCCTGAAGGGCTGCAAGAGTTAGCCTGATGCGTATGGGATAGACAGGATCGCCTGCGGCGGCAGGATAGGCAGGATAATTATACTTCATAAGGTTCACCCCTCTTTTCTTTCTAAAAAATAAAGAAAGTTGAAATGTTATACCTTATTTTATCAAGTATAATTATCCTGCCCATCCTGCCGGCCCCCAAAGCATTTGGGGAGCCGATCCTGCCCATCCTGTTTTTCTTCTATTCTTTTCTATCTTATTTTTTTATTTCTTCTTTTTCACTGTGATTTTTTTTGTCTCGGATTTAGCCATTTTGGGAAGCTCGATCATTAACATGCCATTATCTAAAGTTGCATTAATATGATTTTCATCTACTTGTTCAGGAAGGGTGATCGTATGGGAGTATTCTTTTCTGGCTTGTTGGTGGATTTTGCGGTTTTTATTTTTTTCCATTTTATCTTCTGTGTGCTCAGCCTGGATATATAGAGTAGCATTTTTAATTGAGATGTGAATTTCTGACTCTTCAAAACCCGGCACAGGAGTTTTGACGTAGACGTTTTTTTCATCTGATTCGATTTGGGCATCATTGTATGGGTTTTGCCAATTCATTAATTGATTCATTTCACTCTCCATTCCTTCGAAAGGGGAGACTGTAAATCGAGAAAAGGGAGAAAATTGACGAATAAAAGAAGGTAAATTGCTCATACTTATAAGCCTCCTAATGGTTTATGTTTCTAATTTAAGATTTAAAATAAAATGATTTATTAGTCAATTTTTATAAAAAAACTCTTTGCTGATTATGCCTCTTTTTGTTATTTTTTTTGCATGGTGAGATACACAAACAACTCGAAGAGATGGGAATTTGACAAGGAGGCTGCTCAAAATTTTTTGTCTGGAGCGAACGACCATTGCCTTCGGCAAGGCGCGAGTGAAGATAAAAATTTTGATGCAAAGCCGACGTCGTCAAAAACCAATTCTTCGAGTTGTTTGTGTATAATCCTTCTGGCTGTATATAACGCAGAAAAGTACATTAAAGAGCAGTTAGACTCTCTGTTTAATCAGACTTTTCAAGAATTTCATTTGCTTATTCGCGATAATCAATCCACAGATCAAACTCTTTCTATTATTCAAGAATTCTCACTTCTCTATCCGGGTCGTATCACCCTCGTGCATAGCCCTATTCACACGGGGCCAATGGAAAATTTTGCCGCTCTCATTGATCTTGCTGGTTCTGATTATATCTTCTTTTCAGATGCCGATGATGTCTGGCTGCCGCAGAAAATAGAAAAGAGTTTGTTGAAAATAAGGGAATTAGAGGACCAACATGGTCAACATACACCTTGTCTTGTGCACACCGATTTAAAAGTAGTGAATCAGGATTTAGAAACAATTCATGGTTCATTTTGGAAATATGCTGGCTTAAATGCTTTAGAGGGTAGAGCTAAGCTAATTTCCCAATTAGCGCAAAATAGCGTCACGGGAAATACGATTTGCGCTAACCGCTCTCTTATAGAGATGAGCCGGCCTATTCCTAAAGAAAGTATTATGCACGACTGGTGGTTAGGAATCGTGGCCAGCGCTTTTGGAGTGGTGGGAAGGATAGAAGAGCCTATGATTCTTTACCGTCAGCATGGAGCTAACGCTATCGGGGCGAAAAAATCGACTTTATGGAATTTCTCTATTGAGAGGCGTAGACTCTTCAGAACTCGCTTAAAGCTTCAAGCGCAATGTTTTCTTGCGCGCTACGAAGAAATCTTAGAGCCAGATCAAAGAGAGACCGTAAACAAATGGATTGAATTTATGGGCGGTTCTCTTTTTGCTAAAAGTCATCTTATGTGGAAATTTGGGTTTTATAAGACAAGAGGCTCTATTTTTTTAAGCTTGGCAGATCTGTTTATCTAACTTTTCTTTCGAGGAGACGAAGGGCATTGAGCCCTACGAGGACTGTGCCTCCTTCATGTAGTACTACAGCCACCCATAAGGGTATCCATCCCATAAGAGCCGGAGTAGTAGCTAAAAAAATCACAGCACCAGCTAGGGTTAAATTTTGGCGTACAATTTGACGTGTTTGGTGCGCTTTGCGAAAAAGCCAGGCAAGCCGTTCAATGTTATCGTGTAAAAAAATGATGTCTGAGGCTTCCAGAGCGCTTGAGCTGCCTATTTGACCCATGCCAATGCCAACAGAAGCACGTGCCAAGGCCGGAGCATCGTTGACACCATCTCCTATCATGGCTAAATGTCTATTTTTTGCTAAGCTTCCTACCTGATAGAGCTTGTCCTCAGGTTTTAAATCAGCTAAATAGTTATCTATGCCCAATGCATCGGCTACCCGTTTAGCGTTGGGGGCATGGTCTCCTGTTAACATAAGAAGTTCAATCTTCCTCTCTTTTTTTAATTCTCTAAAAACGACATCCAGCCCCTTTCTCAACCCATCTTCAAAGGTGAGAAGATAGATGGAATCTCCAATCGATAACACAGCAACAAGCAGCCCTTTATCTTTTGCATCATTAACAGGATTGCTTAATAGAGTTTTGTTCGATAGTGTGGGAAGGATAAAATCAACAGATCCCATGAAGACTAAATATTTTTTTTCTCTTACTTCAACTTCTCCTTGCACTCCGAAACCTGGAATAGCTTTAAAATTTTCCAGTTTTAATCGAGATAGCTTTTTTTCATTGGCAAGATTGACAATGGATCTAGCGATAGGATGTACAGCATGGAATTCTAATGTGAATGCGGCTCTAAGCACCTCTTCATCTGTAAAGGCGGTGTCGTTAAGAGGTTGAATATCAATTAATTGCAAATCGCCTGTGGTAAGCGTGCCTGTTTTATCAAAAGCAACGATTTCGCACTGGTCCAGAGCATCTAAGATGGCTCCACCTTTAAGCAAAATTCCTTTACCTGCGCAAGCGCTAATGGCGCTAAGGTAAGCAATAGGGGTGGCGATGATGAGGGCGCAAGGGGAGGCTGCGATTAAAAAGGCAATTGAGCGATAAAAAGAGCCCTCAAATCCCAAATAGGGAATGTTAAATATCCAGGGCATAGTAAAGATGAAAAAAATTGTTAAACTAATAATGCTCATGGCATAGCGCTGGCTGACTTTATCAAAGAAGCGTTGTAGCTGAGGTTTGGCTTCCTGAGCTTGTGTCACTAAGTTAATAATGCGAGAGATTGTAGAATCGATGCTTAATTTAGAAACCCGTAAAGTGAGCGTGCCATCCAGAGATCGGAAGAGCGTCGTGTAGGGAAAGAGTGTCTTCGCCTGTGTAGAT
>CALBHK010000304.1 GCA_937894565.1 uncultured Chlamydiae bacterium | reverse complement strand
CAGGCGAAGACACTCTTTCCCTACACGACGCTCTTCCGATCTCTTACATAATCATCTGCCCCAGTTTCCAATCCTTTTACATGCGATGTCTCGTCGTTTAAAGCAGTAAGAAAAATAATCAGGGTTTCTTGAAATATTGCCTGAGAGCGTAAAATGGCACATACTTCTACGCCTGTTTTTTTAGGCATCATTATATCCAGAATAATTAAATCGGGGTTTAATTGTTTGGCTCGTTCAATTGCTTCATCGCCATTTTTTGCAGTGTACACTTCATATCCTTCATTTGTAAGATTATAACTTACAATTTCCAGAATATCTGGTTCGTCATCTGCAATTAAAATTCGTTTAGGTTTGGATTCCATGTTGTTAACCTTAAGTTTACACAAAATTAACCTTCACAAATTGCAATTAGCCTTGTGTGCGTTATGTAATTGTTAACTGTATAAACACATAAAGCAGCAATTTGGAATTATTTTTGCTCAATAAGAAATTATGATGAAGAAAGCTTGTTTGTTGTTATTGTTTATTCAATATGTTGGCTTGTTGTTGGCTCAGCCACCTAAAACAAAGGAACTGGAGATGCCCAAAGTGCCAGCAATGCGTATGCTTAATCATGATTATATAGACAAAATGCAAGGTGGGGTGGTAGGATAGCCACAGGTGCCAACAACTCCCAGCAGAAGTTTGGGGTGAACATCGCTCTCGGAAAACCTTAAAATCCATTACTTCCGGTATACAATTTACTTATTAGTACAATATATAGTAAAATGTAAATTTACTATATTGAGGTAGTTTTCTCCCAAAACCGTCTTGGAGCAAAAACACCCATTTTTGGTGTTTTGGGACCTCTAGCAAGTAAGGCTTCCCGGCCTCCCACGACCTTCCCGAGGCCACCAATCGATTCCTACCACCTCGGGAAACAACATACTTTATTTTCATTTTTTTTGAGGTTAGGTCGCTTGCAGCTCCACGAAAGGGGTATCAAAAGTGTGCGCTTGCTTAAGGCTCTTGCCAGTGAGAAGAAGGGCTCTTTGGAGTTCGAAATGGAAAAAATGACTCCTTACTTCCGGGTTGCAAACCAAAAGACTTTGAAATTTGGAGAGGTCTATATTTTAGCGTGGTGGTTTTTGAACATTTTCATTTTTTTTCAAGTACCTTGCTGGAGCCAATTTCTCCGACTAACCATACACAAGACCCACCCTATATGTAGAACTCCCGAATCCCTTGAGACCTGCCAACTCTCACTGCGTTATCATAGAAAATGACAAACTTTTTGGGACATTTTTGGTGATCGCTTATCAAGGTCAGTCCACAACATCAAACCTTATGCAGTGCTTTTCCAATAGAGGAAGTCTAGTTCTATCTATCTAGTAGCTTTCCTTATGATTCTGCTTCGTTCTGTGACTTCCAGAGTGGGAACAATTATGCAAAAAATTTTTTGAAAAAGTCGGAGTTGCAGGTGACCGAAGCAAAAAAGGAATGCAGATAGTGCAGAAGTAGGATGAGTGTCGAAGATGATTTTTTGGTTCCAGGTTGCAATTTTTTTCTTGACTTCGCCGCTAGAAAGTGCTGAAAAATAAGGTGGTGGTTTTTTTATTTTTCACTTTTTTTCCTATACTTAAGAGGAGCAGTGCACTTTTGAGAAAAAGTCAATTCCTCAGCGGAAGCGTCGCAGATGGGTAGTAGGCTAGTAATCTGATGCAGGCTTGTCCTGCAAGGTCAGATGAACGCTGAAAGCCTCTGCGCCCTCTAAAAATCGATGGCTGTTTGCGACCATGGGTCTGGTACAGAACGAAAGTTCTAAGAACAGGTGATGGAGCAGGCAGTCTTAATCGAGTAAGGAGGCTTCAGCTGCAGGCTGCGATTTCCCTAGGCATAGCAGCTGCTATAGCCGTTCAGGGCCTAAGCCACTCTCTCTCTGACAATATTTACGGCCTGTAGAACCGAAATTGAGTTTTCGGGGCTAAGGTTTATCCTTGATAGCGCCTCTAACGAGTCCGCTAGCCCAGGAGAAGTGTTGTATCTGTACCTTTAGGCACAGTATGCAATAAATCGACGGTAGTGAGCAGACAGTTTTAGTTGTAAATGTCTAAGAGTGTTCTGTCCTACTTCGAGGAGCCCTTCTTCCAGAGGTCCTTACCCACTCTGTGGGTATAACTCTGTCAGGGGAAGGTATCCAGCTGATGCAGATAGTAAACCATATGGCTTGGATCATGCCCTTCCTTCGGGGAGGGAGATCCGCATAAAGTCAGCAATGTGTTGCTATTTGAAGTAAACTTTTACCATTGCAGGTCTCCTGCAAATGTAGTAATCTGGTTGATCCTGCCAGTAGTCATATGCTTGTCTCAAAGATTAAGCCATGCATGTGTAAGTATAAGTATTATACGGCGAAACTGCGAATGGCTCATTAAAACAGTTATGATTTATTTGATAATCGAAAGTTACATGGATAACCGTGACAAATTACAGCTAATACATGCACAAAGACCTGGTCCAAGGGTCGTAATTATTAGTACTAAACCAATTCCGCAAGGAATGTGATGAATCATAGTAATCGAACGAATCGCAGGTACATGCGATAAATCATTCAAGTTTCTGCCCTATCAGCTTTGGATGGTAGTGTATTGGACTACCATGGCAATCACGGGTAACGGAGAATTAGGGTTCGATTCCGGAGAGGGAGCCTGAGAAACGGCTACCACATCTACGGAAGGCAGCAGGCGCGAAAATTGCCCAATCCTGACACGGGGAGGCAGTGACAAGAAATAACAACTCTAGGTTTTCTTAGAAGTGTAATGAGGATAATTTACAAACCTTACCGAATGCAATTGGAGGGCAAGTCTGGTGCCAGCAGCCGCGGTAATTCCAGCTCCAATAGCGTATATTAAAGTTGTTGCAGTTAAAAAGCTCGTAGTTGAAGTTCTGATTGTTCGGGTTTCTAGACATTAGTCGGAGATACTGACAGTCATCCGCTTGCAAACATATGTTCGATCTTTACCGGTTGGCTATGTGAGTAAGCATTTTACCTTGAGAAAAACAGAGTGTTCCAGGCAGGTTTGTCCGGAATGCATTAGCATGGAATAATAGAATATGACTGAAGTCTATTTATTGGTTACAGGCTTTAGTAATGATTAATAGGAACAGTCGGGGGCATTCGTACTCAGCAGTCAGAGGTGAAATTCTAAGATTTGCTGAAGACGAACTAATGCGAAAGCATTTGCCAAGGATGTTTTCATTAATCAAGAACGAAAGTTAGGGGATCAAAGACGATTAG
>CALBHK010000303.1 GCA_937894565.1 uncultured Chlamydiae bacterium | reverse complement strand
GATCATCTAAGACGAGTCGTGCAGGCATTAGCGGGTGATTTATTACTCTATTGCCCTATTGCTAAAGAGTCTGAGTTTCAAAATGCGATTGCCTATCTTGTACGTAGATTAGATGAAAATACAGCGCCGGACAATTTTTTACGTCACTCCTTTGATTTGATTCCCAATACAAGAGAGTGGCATCAGCAGGCCAGCCTTTTTTCTATTGCTTGCCATGCTTCTAATTCTCTTGCCTTTGCTTCAAGACGTACTCAAAATAGATTATTAAAACCCAAAAAGCCTCTTTTTGAGGCGCCTTTTGAAAACGAGAGCGATACAGACTGGTCGTTAGACTCTAATGCTAAATGGGGATTGCAACTTCTTAAAGAGTGGAAAGAAAAAAAACACTCTCCTATCCCTTTGGTGGTGGGAGGAGAAGAAAAAATGAGCTCGCTTGCAAAAGGGATAGATCCTTCTTATCCATCCAGTGTGCTTTATGAGTTCTCTCAAGCACAAGAAAAAGAAATCGAGCTCGCGTTAAAGAGTGCGCAGGCAGCGCAAAAAGAGTTTGAAAAAATTCCTTTAAAAGAGAGGTGCGCACTTTTAGCTGACATCGCTCAGCAACTGCGCTGCGAGCGCGCCAATTTAATAGGGGCAATGGTGGCAGATGGGGCAAAGACTGTATTTGAAGCTGATCTTGAAGTGTGCGAAGCCATTGATTTTGTAGAATATTACCGCAAGCAGGCGCATGAGATGCATGCGCATGCCGATCTTAAATGGAGCGCAAGAGGCATCGTTGTTGTGGCATCTCCCTGGAATTTTCCTGTTGCAATTCCATGCTCAGGGATAGCAGCAGCATTGGCAGCCGGTAATAGTGTGATTTTAAAACCGGCCCCTGAATGTGTGTTAGCAGCTTATGTGTTGGCTAATTGTTTTTGGAAGGCGGGCGTTTCGCGCTCTCTTTTGCAATTTGTGAGTTGCGAAGATGAACCTTACGCTCAAAAATTAGTCTCAGATCCAAGAGTGAATGCTGTGATTTTAACAGGAGGCAGCGCGACTGCCCGTTATTTATTAGAAAAACACCCTCAGATGCATCTTTTGGCTGAAACAGGAGGTAAAAATGCGATCATCATCACTAGCATGGCAGATCGGGACCAAGCGGTGCGCGATTTGGTTCAATCCGCTTTTAGCCATGCGGGACAAAAATGCAGTGCGGCCAGTTTAGTTATTTTGGAAGAAGAGCTTTATGAGGATACAGCTTTTCGCGAGCAGATTAAGGATGCAGTGCAGAGCTTAAAAGTAGGCGTTGCTTGGGAGGCTGCGACTAAAATCAATCCCTTGATCAAGCCCCCAAATGATCTATTAAAAAGAGCTTTAACGGAGTTGGATGAAGGGGAAGAATGGCTTGTGGAACCAAAGCAAGATCCCCATCATCCTCATCTTTGGTCTGCCGGTGTGAAGTTGGGAGTTAAAGAGGGAAGTCATTCTCATCAAATAGAATTTTTTGGGCCTGTTTTATCGGTGATGAAAGCGGCTAATTTGGAAGAGGCCCTGCGTTTAGCCAATGGAACGCCCTATGGATTGACTGCTGGGCTCTATTCTTTGGATGAAAGAGAGCATGAAATTTGGGCGCAAAAGATGGAAGCGGGTAATTTATATATTAATCGCACCATTACGGGCGCCATTGTGCAGCGTCAGCCTTTTGGAGGGTACAAGCAAAGTTGTTTTGGCTCCCATGCAAAAGCTGGCGGGCCTAATTATTTAATGCAGTTAATGAGAGCACAGCAAATAGGCTTACCTTCAAAATTTGATAAAGTAGGGGCTGGTGTGGCCCATCTTTCTCATCATTTAGAAAAACATTTCAAGGGGCCATTATTAGAAAAGTGGAAAGCGGCAATTGGTTCGTACGCTTATTATTGGAATACTCACTTTAGTCTACGCCATGATCCTGTACGCTTAGAAGGGGAAGATAATTATTTTTATTATAAGCCGTATTCAAAAATCCTGCTTAGATTGAATCCTCAAGATACTTTTTTTGATGCGATGTTTGTCGCGGCAGCTGCTTTGAGCGCAGGGGTAGGACTAGAGATCAGCACCCCAATGGAGTGGGAACAAAGGGAGTGGGAACAAGTTCCCGGCGTGACAATTAAAAGAGAAGCGGAAGGC
>CALBHK010000302.1 GCA_937894565.1 uncultured Chlamydiae bacterium | reverse complement strand
TAAGGCTATAATTGCAACAGCCCAGGGCAACGCCCTGGGTATGAATGGGTTAGATCTCGCAGTCTGAAGGACTGCAAGAGTTAGCCTGATGCGTATGCCTGCCCATCCTATCCTTCTTCTTTTCTTCTCTATCTGTGATTTAGCTTGGTATGCCCGCTCATCCTGTTTCTCTTCCCCTTGGAAAGAAAGGAATCTCGTGCTAAACTTTTGCTTGAAACCTGAGGATCATTCTATGAAACGAGTACTTTCAAGCGAACTGCCACTTCATGTAGGGCAACGCATCACTTTACGGGGCTGGCTCCACACTCTGCGCTCTCTTGGAAAAATTAACTTTTTAATCTTACGCGACTTTAAAGGCTTTTCTCAGATCGTCATAGAAGACAAAAATGAATTTCAGAAAATTGCCCACTTGCAAAGCGGTTCTATATTAAAGGTAGAAGGGCTTGCCACTGCCTCGAATCAGGCAGGCTCTGGCATTGAAATCACTCAGCCCCATATCACAATCGAAGTCCCTATTAAAGAAATCTCTCCCATTGAATACTACAAACCAGAAATCCCCTCCGATTTAGAATTCATTTTGGACCATCGCCCCATTGCCCTAAGAAATGTGAAGCTGCAGGCCGTTTTTAAAATTCAGGCCGAAATTGTCCATGCTTACCGTCTCTACATGCATGATTACGTGCATGCTGTGGAATATTTTGCCCCCAACATCATCGGAGCCTCTTCGGAAGGCGGAGCTGAATTTTTTAATGTCGATTATTTTAGCTACCAGGCCTCGCTTGCCCAAAGCAGTCAGCTCTATAAGCAAATTATGGTGGGCGTGAATGAAAGAGTCTTTGCCCTCATGCCCTTTTTCCGCGCTGAACCCTCGCATACGCCTCGCCATCTTGCTGAAGGCAAGCAATTTGAGTTTGAAATGGGCTTTTTTGAACATTGGCATGAAATTTTAGACATTCAGGAAGCGTGCATTAAATACATCGTTAAACATCTGCATGCACATTGCCATAATGAGCTTGCCGTTCTTGATCACCAAATCATTGCAGCTCCGGAAAATGTGGCTTTTCCAAGGATCACCTTTGCACAAGCTCAAGAGATCTACTTCCAACGCACAGGGATAGATGAACGCCATGAACCGGATTTAAGCCCAGCAGCAGAAAAAGAACTCTGCATTTTTGCAAAAGAAAAACATGGAACAGATCTCATCTTTATCACCGACTGGCTGACACATAAACGCCCTTTCTACGCCTTTCCTAGCTTTGAAAACCCCAACTTAAGCAACACATTCGATCTTCTTTGTAACGGTACAGAAATCACTTCAGGCGGACAAAGACGCCATACCCATGCTTCCATGGTGGAGGGCCTTCTCTCAAAATCCATGGACCCTGCTGGTTTTGAAGATTATTTAAGTATTTTTAAATATGGCATGCCCCCTCATGGAGGCTTTGGCATGGGATTAGAGCGTTTGACCATGACACTACTTAAACTTAAAAACATCCGCGAAACTTCACTTTTCCCCTCTGATACTAAACGCATCGCCGGCAACCGCATTAAGGCCAAAATCTTCTTTGGAAGCCAAAATATCCGTAATGAGATCATCCGTTTGCTCAACCACCACGAGATGGAGTTTAAACATCTTGTGCATGAAGAGACCCCGACAAGCGAAGATTCTGCCAGAGTGCGCAAGACTTCTCCAGAAGAAGGAATTAAAGCCCTAATTTTGAAAGGAAAAAGCAGCAAAAAAAATTATCAATTTAACCTTGCAGGCCCATCCAAACTTGATATGAAAGTAGTGAGCGAACTTGTGGGCGAAAAATGCGAATTTGAGGATAAAGAGGTTATTTTTGAGCGCTTTGGTCTAATAGTTGGAGGAGTGCCTCCCTTTGGCAATTTGTTGAATATCGAGACATTTTTTGATGAGAAAATTAAATTGTTAGATAATGTAGCTTTTAACTGCGGTCTTTCGACAGAATCTGTGATCATGAAGAGCAAAGATCTGATTGCGCTGGTAGATCCCAAATTTGGTTCTTTCTCAAAAACATAAGAAAAAATGAGCATACAGGGCAACGCCCTGAAATATAAAAGCCTAGGGCAGCGCCCTA
>CALBHK010000301.1 GCA_937894565.1 uncultured Chlamydiae bacterium | reverse complement strand
AAAGCTGCGTCAAGCCGCAGCACTCCAAAAATAAACCATATCTTCTCTCTGCGTTTCCTCAGCGTACTTTGCGGCTCTGCGGTTAGTCTCCCTCTCATCTTAGATTAACTTAACGCGTATACGACTACTCTGCCATTCTTTTTTTATCCTGAAGAGAGGCCAGACCAAAGTTTAAACCCATGAATAAAGGAGCGTAGCTTAGATCGCCTAGGATCTGGTTCATAAGAAAGGGAATAGCAGCTACATAACATAGCTCTAAGCCTTCTATTGTTTTTGGATAGAAATCTGTGCTTAACCACACCCCAAAATTAACAACAAAGAAGAAAATCAATGAAGAGGCCACACAACACAAAGGAAGGCGATATCCAGACATTTTATTTTTAAGCTGATAGCCCAAAAGAGTGGTTAAACCAAAACTTAAATAAACAACGGGCATAGTGGAATGAAATCCGTAAACCAGATCACTTAAAAATAAAGAGGCAAAAACTGTCAAAAAGGGAAGCGTGCGGTTTCCTAAATAAAAAGCACCGAATAAAGCAATTGTATTGATTGCAGTAAAATTAGGAGGGTGAGGAATGAGCCGACTGAGCACCCCTATCACAATAAACCCTAAAACAGCAAAAAGACGGGAGCGATTCATGAAAATTATCCTATTATTACTCAGCAGCAAAGATAAAAAAATAATAGGATGAGCACAATCTGCCCGCCTATTATCATTCTATTAAAATGAGTTATTTATACGGAAGTTTGATGGAAATATCCGATTTTGTCAATGCGTCTTTGCTAATCGGGCGTGACTTTTTCCTGTGGCAAAAAATATTTTTAAGTCGCGAAGCGGCGAAAGCATGTAGCCGCACGCGTAAGCGTGTGGTGAAGGATAGTAGAAAAATGAAGCCGTGGATACGGCGACAGATTTGTTCAATATTCTACCGCCGTATTCACGGCTTCATTTTTTAAATGATTCCACCACACGCTTACGCTTGTGGTTACATGATAGGGGTAGGAATGCCTAATCTCTGTGAAGCAGCATCCAAAGCACGTTGGGCAAGATTAAAATCACTTGAACGTAATGTTCATAAAATTAATAATAACTTAATAATTATTTTGTATAATATTGGGTATGGAAATTAAAAGAGCTGTTAATTATTTAAGTTGCTTTCCTATTGCACAACAAGTAGTAGGGGGCTCTGGCTTTATTTTTGGAGTAGGCTCCCTTGCGTATCATGCAATTGCCAGCAAAAAAGAGTTAAGAACACATTTCATTCAATCCGATTTAAGACTTGTATGCAAAAGTCTGCTGCGCTGCATTCCAGTTATAGGCACTATTTTTTCTATTTTTTTATTAAAAAAAGAGAGTCTCAAATTCGAAGAAGAAAAGAATAGATATCATAAAATAGAAAAACAATCTTCATTGGATACAACAGTTACAATGGGGCAGGGAGAATACATTGTATTTTCCGAAAATACTGTCCACCTGAATAAAGAAATATTTAATAAATGCTATTCCATTTTACGAGAATATAATCCCAGAAACTTAAAGCCTGAACAACAAGAAAAACGTCAGACTCTTATTTTAGAAAAAATTAAAGAAATAGACCCCAATTTGAACATTGCCTTTATTCCAAGAGCTCTCTATGAAATGACCTACATAGAGCAATGCATCAAAGAAGATATGAAGGCTTCAGAGAAAATTGAGAACAAAAAACAGATTTGCAAAGTTTTTTTCTGCCATAAAAATCAACAAGAAATAACTAAAGAGATTAAAGAAGAAATAAAAAATAGAAAATGCTGGCATTTAGCCTTTTTCAATCATGAAGGGAACGATCAAAATAAAAAAGTGCAAAAAATCGCTTATCGCCTCAATCAAAAAATGGTTAAGCTTTTTAAACCCAAAGCAGAAGGGTTTTCTCTAAAAGAAATTTTAGATTTAGGTGAGAAAAGAATTGATTATCTAAAAGATCATGGCAATAAGGGTCATGACAATTTAAACTTGGAACACTCTTATCCTACCATTAATTTTTTAGCTTCAAACGATCGCCATCCCATTAAATCAATGAAAATTAGAAATGATAAGGATGCAGAAATCATTAGAAAATGCATTACATTAGAGTGCAGCAAAAAAGCCGTTCACTCTCTGTTTATTTACAGAGGAGCCACATTTAAAGAAGATGAAGCTTATGCGAAAAATCAAGAAAATAGCGCCTACAGTCTTTCCTATGGCTCAGGTCTCTTTGCAGGGGTTGTTTTTGATGGAGGAGCAACCGCCTATAAGTACATGAGAGAAGCTGAAAATGCTTTTGCCATCCCTATTAGGTTTAATGAATTGGACAAAGCCCCCTTCTATGTGCCAAAAACTGGTCCCATACCCCAACTCCTTGGGTGCGGAGAGACATTTCATGCCAGAAGCAAGGAGTGGAAGAATGGAGAGCAATTAAAGGGCATCAACCCATTCTTAAATAAAGAAAATCAAGATGATTTGAAGCTCCTAAAATCAGATAAACAACGTGAAGAGCTTATTAAAGATTTTAAAAAATACAAAAAGAAAGCAATTCAACTTAAATAGATCATTACTCCGTTTTTATTTCGACTCCAGGACCAAAATCCCAATAAATTTCAACATCGGCTTCTGCAGCTCTGACATCCATTGTCAAATCTGTAATCGCTTCCTGGACATAAGCTTCCTGGTTAGGAATGCCTAATCTCTGTGAGGCAGCATCCAGGGCACGTTGGGTAAGATTAAAATCACTTGAGCGTATATCAAAGAAGGAAGGGGGCATGTCACTAATGAGCTGCTGGGCTAAAGAATCTCCAAATCCGGCCAAAACGCCCAAACCGCTCATCAGTCCAGTTCCAGTCATCTGATTTGATCCATCTACACCTAAGAAACCTGTGGGAACTTCTTCTTTAATAAAGCGTCCAACCAGATAAAACTGGCTAGACAAGGAAGTCTCTTCACTTGGAATATGAGGCTCTGTTCCAGGAGCGGGAGGAGCAGGAGGAGGAACAGGAGGAATCAAATTGGTAATGGTCATATTAGCGCTAAATTCAGAAGTGCCTCTTGAATTGATTGTTGCTGTAGAAGACAAGCTTAAATTGCTAGGTGTTGCAAAAGTTAAGGTAAAGCTAGCATGACCTGTTATATCTGTAGTCACTGTGGTTGTTCCAACCATTGCCTCTCCCTGGCCATGCCCAGAAAAACTTGGTGATCCATTCGCAAAGAATTGAAGGGTGAAATTACCAAATGGGCTGCTATCCATTGTACCAGTAATGGTAGTCATTCCAGCCAAATTCACTGCAGTCATAATCACAGGGAAGTTTTGAGTGCCATTAGCTCCTATATTCACATTGCCGATATGGTTGGGTGAAACGCCATCATTATTAAGGTCAATGCCCAAAGCAGCGTTACCAAAGATGCGGTTACTTAAGAAACTGTTCTGGTTGCCGGCAAGTACATCAATGCCATTTTGTGCATTGAAGGCAATGATATTTCCCTGTGCGGCACTTAAGCCCCCGATTGTATTGTTGCTGCTGTTAATTAGAATACCTTGGCCATTATTACCTAAATGTAGAGTAGCAGATGGATCTGTACCGATAAAATTAGCAAACATTGTATTGCCATCGGCTCCCACATCCAAATTCACACCATTAAGCCCATTAGCAGCAATGACGTTTGTATTAATAATAACTCCGCTTGATTGGGTGATCCATATTCCATTCATGGCGTTGCCTAAAGCACTGGTGCCAGTTACATCAGTACCAATTCTATTACCGATAACTGTTGTGTTAAATCCATTATTAATAAAGAGACCATTTTGCAGGTTAGCAGAGATGACGTTGCCCCCTGTAAGAGCATTACCTGTAGAATTATTAATAAAGACACCATTTAAGCTATTGGCAAGAGAGATCCCATTTGCATTGGTTCCAATAAAATTACCAACAAGAGTGTTAGAGTTAGATCCCGCTAAAATAGCAACACCTTGGCCTAAGTTACCGGAAATAGTATTGCCGCTCAAAATGTTACTTGTAGAGTTTGTTAATTTGACACCGTCCAGGGTATTAGCTAGAGCAGCGTTTGCTGTGCTATTAGTTCCAATGAAGTTATCGACAAGAATATTACCAGTGCCCGTTACGATCTCAACTCCATTAAGAGTATTGCCAGAGATGGTATTGTCATCCAATGCATTGAGAGAAGAAGCATTAATATAGACACCATCAAGTGCATTGCCGAGTGCTGCTGTTCCTGCAACATTTGTTCCAATGAAGTTGGAAGAGAGAATATTGGCAGTAGATCCAGCTAAGATTTCAACGCCATATGCAAGATTTGCAGAAATCACGTTAGAATTTAAGTTATTAGAGGAAGCATTTGTTAATTTGACACCGTCTAATGTATTAGCAATCGGGGCGGTGCCGGCTGCATTGGTACCGATAAAGTTACCGACAAGATTATTATTATTTGCGGCTAGAATTTCTACGCCATTAAGAGTGTTGCCTCCAATAACGTTGTTATTCAAAACGTTTAAAGAAGAGGCGTTAATATAAACACCGTCCATTGCATTACCTAAAGCTGCACTCCCTGCACCATTAATTCCAATGAAGTTTGAAGAGAGGGTATTAGATGTTGATCCTGCAAGAATTTCAACGCCGTGTGCTAAATTGGCAGAAATAACGTTAGTATTCAAGTGATTTGAAGAAGTGTTTGTTAATTTTACACCATCCATTGTATTGCCCAGTGCCGCTGTTGCCGCACTATTAGTGCCGATAAAGTTACCGACAAGTGTATTACCGCTGCCGGCTGTGATCTCTACTCCGTTAAGAGTGTTAGCAGAGATGGTATTGCCGCTCAAAGTATTTAAAGAAGAGGCATTGATAGAGACGCCGTCCAGTGTGTTACCTAAGGCAAGTGCACCGCTCACATCTGTACCAATCCGATTAGAAGAGAGGATATTAGAGTTAGAGCCTGAAAGAAGTTCTACTCCATTGCTTCCATTACCGGAAATAGTGTTTCCACTTAAATTATTAAAGGTAGAACCGCTTTGCAATTTGACGCCATCTAAGGCATTACCTAAATCCAAAGCACCTGTAATATCTGTTCCAATGAGGTTACCGGAAACAATATTACTTGCACCGGCTAGAATTTCAATACCACTACTTGCATTGGCAGAAATCACGTTGCCAGATAGGGTATTAGAAGAAGCATTGATATAAACCCCATCTAAAGTATTACCAAGAGCAGAACTACCGCTCGCATTTAAACCGATTAAGTTAGAAGAAAGAGTATTAGAAGTAGAACCTGCAAGAATGCTCACACCATTAAGTGAGTTAGCAGAAATCACGTTGCGATCTATTGTATTGGAAGAAGAAGAATCAATATTAACCCCGTTAAATGCATTACCAAGAGCTGCAGCTCCTGTGCTATCTGTACCGATATAGTTGTAAGAAATAGTATTAGCATTAGAACCGGATGTGAGCTCAATTCCATTAGCGCCGTTACCGGAAATAATATTTCTATTAGCTGTAGAACCACCAATGGTGTTGTTCGTTGCATTAGTAAGTTTAATGCCATCAAGTGTATTGCCCAAAGCAGCGCTACCACTAGCGTTTGTACCAATGCGGTTAGCAGAAATCGTGTTATTATTGCTATTAATGATTTCTACTCCATGAACGCCGTTAGCAGAAATAAGGTTATTATTTAAAGCATTGGAAGAAGATGCATTAATATGAACCCCATCGCTTGCATTACCAAGAGCAAGTGCACCGCTCACATCTGTGCCTATATAGTTAAAGGAAATGGTATTGCCGCTAGAGCCGGCAACTAACCCAACTCCATTAGCTCCATTGCCTGAAATAATATTTCTATTAGCCACGCTACCACCAATAGTATTGCCTATTGCATTATCTAATTTAATACCATCGCCGGCATTAGCAATTGGGGCAGTTCCACTACCATTTGTACCAATAAGGTTAGCGGAAATGGTGTTATTGCTACTGCCGGCGGAAAGTTCAATGCCGTTAGCATTATTGCCGGAAACAAGGTTACTATCTATTGTATTAGAGGAAGCCGCATTAAGATGAATACCATCTACAGTATTGCCAAAATCCAAAGCACCTGTTACATCGGTACCAATATAGTTATGAGAAACAGTATTGTTATTAGCGCCAGATAAAATTTCAACTCCATTCACTCCGTTACCAGAAATGATATTTCTATTAACAACGCTGCCGCCAATGGTATTGCTTGCAGTGCTATTTTCTAATTTAATGCCATCGCCTGCATTGCCAAGTAAGGCAGTGCCGCCAGCATTTGTACCAATGAAGTTAGCTTGCACTGTATTAGCACTGCCGCCAGATATTTCAACGCCGTTTTGTAAATTGGCAGAGATCACGTTGCCAGATAGGCTATTTGTTGAAGAAGCGCTCAATTTAACCCCATCTAAAGTATTGCCTATTGCGGCTGCGCCTGTCACATTTGTACCAATTAGATTAGCTGAAATCGTATTGCCGCTACCGCCTGTGATCTCAATGCCGTTAGCATTGTTACCAGAGATCAGGTTATTAGATAAAATATTGGAAGAGGCAGCATTAAGATTAATACCATCCAAACTGTTTCCAAAATCCAAAGTGCCGGAAAAATCCGTACCGATGTAGTTATAAGAAACAGTATTAGCGCTAGAACCAGATAGTATCTCAACTCCATTAGCTCCATTACCTGAAATGATATTTCTATTAGCAATGCTGCCGCCAATGATATTACTTGCAGTGCTGTTCTCTAATTTGATGCCATCGCCTGCATTGCCAAGTAGTGCAGTGCCGCCAGTATTTGTACCGATGAAGTTAGCCTGTAATGTATTGGCGCTGCCTCCAGATATGACAACGCCGTTTTGTAAGTTAGCAGAAATCACGTTGCCTGATAGACTATTTGTTGAAGAAGCGCTTAATTTAACCCCATCTAGAGCATTACCTAAAGCAGCTGTTCCTGTAGAATCTGTACCAATAAAGTTATTAGAAATAGTATTGGAATCAGAGCCTGAAAGGATTTCTACTCCGTTACTTAAGTTTGCAGAGATCGTATTGCCGCTTAAATTATTAGTTGTTGAATTATTACTTAATTTAATGCCATCAAGAGAGTTACCTAAAGCAACGCTTCCAGTCACATCCGTACCGATCAAGTTAGCGGAAACGTTATTGGCACTACTTGCTGACATTTCGATGCCATTGCCGTTATTTCCAGAGATGAGGTTATTAGAGAGGGTGTTGGAAGAAGCTGCATCCAATTTAATACCATCTACACTATTTCCTAAATCCAGAGTTCCTGTCACATCAGTACCGATGTAGTTATAAGAAACGGTATTGGTATTAGATCCGGATAGAATCTCAATTCCATTAACCCCATTGCCGGAGATGATATTTCTATTGGCTGCGCTGCCGCCGATAATATTATTTGCGGTGCTGTTTTCTAATTTTATGCCATCGACTGCATTCCCAAGTGTTCCAGTTCCACTTGCATTCGTTCCGATAAAGTTAGCTTGCACTGTATTAGCGCTGCCGCCAGATATGACAACACCGTTTTGTAAGTTGGCAGAGATCACGTTGCCAGATAAATTATTTAAAGAAGAAGAGTCGATCTTGACACCATCCTGACTATTACCTAAAGCAGCTGTTCCTGTGGCATTGGTCCCAATAAAGTTATTGGTCAAAATATTAGAATTTGAGCCAGAGAGAATTTCTACACCATTATTTAGATTTGCAGAAATTGTATTGCCGCTTAAAGTATTACCTGTCGAGTTATTTTCTAATTTCACACCATCCAAAATATTTCCAAGAGCAGATGTGCCGGCTGCATTTGTACCGATAAAGTTAGAAGAGATCACATTAGCTGTGCCAGCAGAAATTTCGATGCCGTTTTGCAAATTAGCAGAGATCACGTTGCCGGATAGGCTATTTGTTGATGAGGCATTAATGCTCACACCATTTAAAGTATTACCTAAAGCGGCTGTTCCGGTACTGTTTGTTCCAATAAAGTTGTTGGTAAGAAGAGTAGAATCAGAGCCTGAGAGGATTTCTACTCCATGATTTAAGTTTGCAGAAATAGTATTGCCTGTAATGCTTGTGTTGGTAGAACTATTTTTTAATTTTATACCATCGCCTGCATTACCTAAAGCAGCGTTTCCAGCCAAATTTGTTCCAATCAAGTTAGATGAAATTGTATTGGCATTTCCATTAGAGATTTCAACGCCATTTTGCAAGTTAGCGGAGATCAAGTTGCCAGATAAGGTATTTAAAGAGGCAGAATCGATGCTGACCCCATCGCCGCTATTACCCAAAGCAGCAGTACCTGCACTATTTGTTCCAATGCGGTTGCCAGAAAGAATATTTGAATTAGATCCGGAGAGAATTTCTACACCATGACTTAAGTTTGCAGAAATAGTGTTACCTGTAATGCTGTTGCTTAATGAATTAGTTCCCAATCTGATACCATCTGCACTATTGCCTATTGCAAGAGTGCCCGCAGCATTTGTTCCTATCAAATTAGCGCTAATGGTGTTTGTGCTGCTATTTGTGACATCAATGCCATTTTGCAAGTTACCAGAAATCACGTTATCAGTAAGAAGATTAGAAGTGACGCCATTGACATCAATGCCATCCAACGTATTGCCAAGAGCTGCTGTTCCAGCCAAATTAGTGCCGATATAGTTGAAAGAGACGGTATTCGGACCAGAGAGAATTTCCACTCCGTTGCCTAAGTTACCAGAAATGATATTTCTATCAGCGCTGCTGCCTCCAATTGTATTGCCTGTAGAACCATTTTCTAATCTAACGCCATCACCTATATTGCCAAGTGCAGCTGTTCCCGTAGCATTAGTACCAATTAAGTTAGCGGAAAGGATGTTATTAGTACCGGCAGAAATTTTTACCCCATTTTGAGCATTACCGGAAATGACGTTGCCGCTTCCAATGGTATTAGAGGAAGAAGATGAAATCAAAACTCCATTCAATGCATTACCAACAGCAGCTGTTCCAGCTAAATTAGTACCGATAAAGTTACCGGCAAGAGTGTTGCTGTTAGCTCCATTGGCAAGTTCGACTCCATTGCCGCTATTGCCGGAAATGATATTACGAGCAGTAGAGGATCCTATCATATTTTGTGTAGAAGCATCTATAAGGATACCATCCAAAGTATTTCCCAAAGCTGTTGTTCCAGAAGGATTTAAACCGATGATATTATTTAAGACAGTATTTTGATTAGAACCATTCACAAGAGCAATTCCATTTCCTGCATTTCCAGAAATCACGTTACGAAAAGCTGTGGTAATGCCGCCTATTGTATTCACACTGCTTGCATCTAAGTGAATGCCGTCTAAAGTGTTACCTAAGGTGGCTGTGCCCAAACTGTTTGTACCGATAAAGTTACTAGCGATGGTAATGCCTGTAGCCCCATTGATTAATTCAACTCCGTTGCGGCTGTTGCCGGCAATTGTGTTGCCACTATTGGTTGCACCTGATCCTATATTATTGTTGCTACCGCCATTAATGAGCACACCATCTAATCCATTAGAAACAACGCTTGTTCCAAGCGCATTTAACCCGATAATATTATGTAAAATGTTCACTCCAGTAGAAGTTTCTACATAAATTCCATTCCCTGTGTTGCCCGAAATGACGTTGCCTCCTCCTGTTACGGTATTTCCGATGGTCTGATTATTGGAAGAGATGATATTAATACCGTTCAAAGCGTTTGCAAAGCTTGCAGTTCCCGTGCTATTTAACCCAATATAGTTTCCTAAGATACTTGTCAGTGTAGATCCATTAATAATATCAATACCGTGTTGCAAGTTGCCAGAAATCACGTTGCGTCCAATAGAAGATCCATTTCCTATGCTAAATCCGCTAGTTCCATTTAATAAAATACCATCCTGATTCAATGTGATGGCGTTTCCATAGATATTTCCATTCACTCCCCCAACGGCTAATACCCCATTGCCTAAATTTCCAGAAATCACGTTACCGGAACCGCTGATTGTGCCTCCCACGGTCGCATTTGTTGTATTTAGTAAATAAACACCGCTCAATCCATTGGGAATTAATGCACTATTATTGATGTTCACACCGATAGAGTTGCCAACTGTGCGATTGCTTGTGCCCCCGTTATCATAGACCCCATATTGCAAATTACCTGAAATGATGTTGCGATCTGTGGAGATAGTTCCCCCTACAACCGTCTGATTCACGCCATCAAGGTAGACACCGCTTTGCTGATTGGGCAGAGCATTTAAACCTGTACGATCTGTACCGATGAAGTTGCCTTTAATAGCCGTATTGGTGACACTACCTGCTAAATGAATCCCACTTAATGTGTTGCCAGAAATCACGTTAAAACTGTTGGAACTGATGCCTATTTGGGTTCCAGTAGCAGCTCCATCCACTAGCACACCATCCAATGCATTACTAATGGCAACACTTCCTGTAATATCTGTACCGATATAGCTATTGACAATTGTGTTATTGCTACCGCCTGTAATATGCACTCCATTTAAAAGGCTACCAGAAATGATGTTAGGGCTAGCACCTGTAAGACCAACTGAGTTATTAGAAGAATTTTGGATGAAAACACCCTCTAAACCGTTAGAAAGAGCTGTTGTTCCATTAATTTGAAGACCAATAATAGCTCCCGCAATCACGTTACCTGTAGAACCATTAGTGATGTAGACCCCGTGGCCTCCATTGCCTGATATTAAGTTTCTGGAATTAGCAGCAGCGCTACCAATCGCATTGTTATCAGCATCGTTAATATAAACACCGCTCAATGTATTTCCTATGGCTGTTAACCCTGTAGGAGCTGTTCCAATCAAGTTACCCAACAAGATATTGCCTGTTGAACCATTGGTGATGCCGACTCCATACTCTCCATTGCCGGAAATTACATTCATGAAAGTGGCGCTGCTTTGACCAATCGTATTATTGTTGCCCCCATCAATCCAGACACCGCTTAGAGTATTGCCAATCGCAGCTGTTCCGGCGCTATTTAATCCGATAAAGTTATTCACTACGGTATTAGAAGTAGCAAAAACACTCGCACTATCATCTGTTGTTAAACGCACCCCATAAGTGGCATTGCCAGAAATAATATTGCGTGTAGCTCCTGTAATATCTCCAATGGTATTATTGGAAGAGCCTGTCAAAGTAACCCCTGCAGCTCCATTTCCAATCTGCGCTGTCCCCGCAGCGTTGAGTCCAATTATATTATTGACTACAGTGTTAGAAGTAGAGCCCACATCGATGCGAATCCCATTTAATGTATTGCCAGAAATCACGTTGCCCTGTCCACTAGCTATGCCTCCGATGTTATTAGTAATAGAAGATTGATTAATCAATACTCCATTAACCCCATTAGCTAAAGCTGTGTTGCCGCTGCTATCTACCCCAATGTAGTTATTGTATAAACTGTGAGAGCCTCCCCCTGAAATTTCAACTCCATTGCCGCTGTTACCTGAAATAATATTACGCTCGGTAGCAGTGACTCCTCCTACCTGAATAAAGTTAGAAACATCCAGAAGCACGCCATCACCGCCATTTGCTAAGGCGCTCAATCCGCTCACATCTGTACCAATTAAATTACCTAAAATAAATTGATTATCTGCGGTAGAACTAAGAATATAAATCCCATTTTGCGTATTGCCGGAAATAAGATTACCCTCTCCCGCGCTGTTTCCCCCAATTGTATTAATTCCATCCACAGATTCGAACATCACACCGTTCATGCCATTAGCAATGGCTGCAGTGCCATTAATATTTGTTCCGATGTAGTTTCCTTCAATAGCATTAGAAACAGCTGTACCGGTCAAATAAACGCCGTTTTGAGTGTTGCCGGAAATAATGTTACGTCCAGCAGCTGTTCCATTTCCTATCACATTTCCATCGCTTGTCTCAATGTTAATTCCATTGAAAGCATTTCCAAGGGCAGTTAAACCGGTATTCTCTGTGCCAATTAAGTTAGCGAAGACAGAGTTGGCATTCGAACCATTGGTAATAGAAATGCCGTTTTGATCATTTCCTGAAATTAAGTTTCCGGCAGAAAGAGTACCTATAGAGTTGTTGCTTGCTTGATTGAGCAATACTCCATTTAAGGTGTTGCCTAAGTCGATTGTGCCTGTAATATCTGTGCCGATGTAATTAAATGTAACAGAATTATTAATGGAACCATCCTGCATGGAGATGCCATTCATAGTATTGCCAGAAATAATATTACGCTCTGCGGCGCTTGCACCCCCAATGACCGTGTTATTGGATTTATCGAGCAAAATTCCATCTCGGCCATTACCAACTGTTGCTGTTCCATTCTTATTGGTTCCTACAAAGTTTCGGGAAATAATATTATTATTGGAATTGCTAGTGAGCTCAATACCATTTGTTGCATTTCCAGAAACCACGTTCTGAGTGATTGTATTAGATAAAGAAGCTGCCAAGAAAACACCTGCATTCAAATTAGCTAAAGCTGCCAACCCTGTGATATCTGTACCAATTAAGTTACCTTTAATTGTATTAGAATTAGAACCGGACACCAGCTCAATACCATTCACAGTATTTCCAGAAATGAGGTTTTGAGCAAGCGCTGCGGTTCCTCCTATCGTATTTAAAGTAGAGTTCAATAAATAAATCCCGCTCAATTGGTTGCCCACAGCAGCTAGACCTGCTGCATTTGTTCCAATGTAGTTACCAGCTATTGTATTGCTTAAAGAATTTTGGATGGTGATGCCGTATAGACCATTTCCTGAAATTAAGTTACCCGATCCACTTACCGATCCCCCAATAGTGTTGGAATTAGCATTTTGAATTAAAATACCGCCAAAACCATTACCCACTGCAGTAGTTCCGCTGGCATCAGTTCCAATGTAGTTACCTTGGATGATGCTAGAAGAGGCTCCTGTTCCTATATGAATACCATATTGAGTATTACCGGAAATCACGTTGCGCTGACCAACCGCCACCCCCCCAATAGTCTGTCCTGTTGTCGTATTCACCAAAATGCCATCTTCTCCATTCCCGACATCTGTAGTGCCATCTGCACCCAAGCCAATATAGTTGCCTTCTATGACAGTTGATGTAGAGCCCAGTCCAACAAAAACCCCACTTAACTGGTTACCACCAATCACGTTGCGCGCTGCAGCAGCCACGCCCCCTATCTGAGTATTAGGAGAACCATTTACATAAATGCCATAAAATCCATTGCCCAGGCTAACTGTTCCAGAAAGACTTACCCCAATGTAGTTATTGCTAATTGTGGCAGCACTGGTTGTAGAAGATAAATAGATACCGCTTAAGCCATTACCGCTAATGATATTTCTTTCAGCAGCGAGTATTCCTCCAATTTGCAAATTGGTACTGCCTTCTACTCTAATACCCTCTAAATTATTACCCACTGTAGCAGTGCCTGCAGCGTTTAATCCAATGATGTTGCCTTTAATAGCGACATTCGGAGTGCTCACGCCTAAATAGATACCCTGTTCATTATTACCGCTGATCACGTTGCCGGTGCCTGCAGTAGAGCCTCCTATCACGAGGCCCGTGACATTTGTAGCATTAATACCGACAAGCTGATTGGCTACAGATAATACGCCCGCAGCATCCACTCCAATATAATTGCCTGTTATAGTGAGAGAGCTTTCTGCTCCAAAAACATTAATTCCATTTTCCAAATTGCCACTAATGACGTTATCTGCAATTAAATCATTGGAAGAGGCTGAAATATTAATGCCGTCCAAACTATTGCCGACTGATGTAAGACCATCCGATCCAATGCCGATGTAGTTGCCTTGTATCGTTGTATTGGAACCTCCTTGTACTAAAACGCCATGCTGCACGTTACCGCTAATCGTATTTCTATCTGCAGCAGTAGAGCCTCCAATGAGAGTGTTTGTGGCCCCATCTACAAAAACACCATTGAATAAATTACCTAAATTACCTGTTCCAACTGCATCCACTCCAATTTTATTGCCTTTAATAGTGATAGAGGATGATCCTGCATTTACATAAATTCCCTCGTTCAAGTTAGCACTGATGACGTTGCCACTTCCAATTGTGATGCTACTAGAATTAAGGATGCTCACACCTGATTGCTGATTGCCCAAAGCAATAGCACCTGTTGCATCTACCCCTATATAGTTATTAGCGACTGTGTCCCCGCTATCACTTGTGATGGAGAGGCCATTACCTGTATTGCCCGAAATAAGATTACCCTCAGAGGCAGTGCTTCCTCCCACAGTGATGGAAGAGTTGTTAGTTAAAAAGATACCGCCCAGAGCATTAGCAATTGCCGTTGTTCCTGCAGCGTCTGTTCCAATGTAGTTAGCTGCAATGATATCTCCAGAGCTGTTAACGATCTCAACGCCATACTGAGCACTACCGGAAATCACGTTTCTATAGCCAGAGCTTGCTCCCCCGATTATATTATTAGCGCCTCCAGTGATATAAACAGCCTTGGTACCATTAGCTAAAGCAGCTGTTCCCGCAGCATTTAAGCCAATGTAGTTAGAACTCATTGTATTGGAAGAAGAAGTGTTCACTTCCACCCCATCACCAGTATTGCCGGAAATGATATTACCAGATCCTGGAGCTCCAATGATGTTAGAAGAGGTGTTAAGAAGATGCACGCCATCTCCGCTATTAGCCAAAGTAGATGTTCCATTAGATTGAAGGCCAATGTAATTAGAAAGAAGAGAGTTACCGCTTCCGCCAGAAATGAGCACGCCATCCCCATTATTTCCGGAAATGACATTGCTTCCCAGAGAGTTGGAGCTAGAAGAATCAATAAAGACACCAGCAGAAATATTTCCCAGATCTCCTGTTCCCGAAGTGTCTGTTCCAATGTAGTTAAAATTAACGTTATTAGAATTAGAAGAGAAGAGATTTACCCCATATCTGGCGTTGCCGGATATCACATTTCCGAGTCCTGAACTTCCAATATTAAAAGAGGAGCTATTCAATAGATGAACACCATCTTCTCCATTGGCAACAGCTGCGCTGCCTGTGCGATTTAGACCGATGATATTGCTAAAAATAGAGGAAGAACTTGCACCATTGGCACTAATTCCATCCAAACCATTACCGGAAATCACATTCCCTAAAATAGAAATCGAAGAGACAGCTCCCAAACTAATTCCATGCTGAGTATTTCCAAGAGCGCCGGTGCCGCTTGCATTAAGCCCCAAATAGTTACCTTGAATAGTATTACCTGTTCCCCCGCTTAAGAAAATACCGCTTAAACTATTACCGGAGATCACGTTGCGAGCAGCATCTGTAGAGCCGCCAATGAGGTTGCCCGTTCCGCTATTAACCAATACGCCATAGGCAGAGTTGGCGCTTGCGGAAGTACCGGCTACATTAGTTCCAATGTGGTTGCCCTCAATAATGTTATTACTTCCACTGATGCTAATACCGCTTCCGTTAAAGGAGTGGATATTTAACCCTTCAATTGTTGTAGAGGACGTGCTGATATTGAAGCCGTTAAAAGCCCCGCTATTACCATTAATTTCAATAGTCAATACAGCAGGAGTACCACCTGCGCCGGCTGTGCTTGATCCTGTTTGAGTGTAGCCATTAATAGTCACAGCTTCTGTGATGGTAGGCAAAACTGAAGCCAAAGTAATTGTTTTAATGCCTGCGCCCGCAATACCAAAATTAATGGTGTCGGCGCCAGCTGTGGCATTGGCATCAGTAATGGCTTGTCTAAGAGTACCCACTCCGCTGTCTGCTGTGCTTGTGACGGTGAATGTAGAAAGAGAACCATTCCATAAAGAGAGCTGGTCGCGATTAAAGTAGGTACTGGCATCCACGCCTGTGGATTCCAATATCCAGTTACCCCCTACACTTGCATTTCCAGTCACATCAGTAGAAGCAGAAACGATTACATTATGGTAAGAACCATCCACAAAATGGTCAATAGAAGTGATCAAGTCACTATTTTGGGCCACATTACAAGCAAGCAGATCAATAGAGCCACCGTCTTTAACCATCCCCCCCACATCTGACCAGAAATGCTGCAATTCTGTATTAGATTTTAATGTATCAGTAGACACTTTGATGCTCTCTGTTAAAGTGAACTCTCCTGACTGTCCATGATCGACAAAAGCGATGCTTGTAGCAAGCTCTGTTCCCAATACACTCTGAATTTTAGTTAAAATGGTAGAAAGAGAGTCCTTTGCCGCATCATAAGTCACCACTTTAACACCCTGAGCGGCAGCGCTTGAGAGAAGCTGGTAATTTTGCACAGCATTAGAAATGACAAGCACCTGTGAGTGATCAGAGGATGCGGCATGATCTTGAGCTTGGGGATCGCCAGAAAAGGTAACAGGAGCAAGTGGAGCCTCGCTCTGATGCAAGGAGTGAGAATCTGCATGCCCATCCGCGTGATGAGAAGAAACGGCGGCGGAAAGTGCGGCTGCAATACTTGCATCGAATAAGAGACGTCTTTCTAACTTTAAAAAACGCAAATTCATGATGGCACCATTATAAAATTACACTGCCCCTACAACTTCATTATAAAACATAAAATATTTATTTACATCCAAACAGCAGACAAAAAAAGAACTGCAAATAAAATAAAATAAATATTTGATACAAATTATTATTATAATGTTATAATGGTGTTATACAATTAACGGAGGTTTATTATGGATAAGGTTTACTTAAAATTTAATATAGAAGACAACAGTTATAAATTAGATGTAATTAATGGTAACAAGCCTTCCTCTGCAATGAAAGAATTAAAGACCATCGAAACAATTGTAGAAAAAAATATACCGAAAAATGGCTCTATACTTCAACTTAAAAGTGATATGAACACACTCATCAACTTAAAAGACAACATCAAAACAATTGCAGAAGGATTTAACAACAAAGCCAATAATAAAATAAACAGCATCCAGGGTAAATTTTTTGAAGGCTTTAGAACAAGAATCATCGAAAGACGAAACGCAGCAGTTCAAAATCAAATGCAAAAACTAACAAAAAAAATTGATGAAAAATTAGAAAAACTTCAACCGCAAGACAATTCAAATGATCTACTAGGTTCATCTAAAGGTTTTATAGAAAATACTCAAAAACTTAAGAGGAAAACAATCAAGGAACAAGGTAGTGAGAGCTTTTTTTTCAGTGACTTATTTGGAAGCAAGAAAAAAGAAGAAACAGTTGAAGTGAAAGAAAATATCATCGAAGAAAAACAAAAAAAACCAATTAACAAAAACAATCAATTAGCTAACAACAAAATCATGTGTAACGATTTAGCACAGACTCCTTCTAATATCATGAGTCCTATCAAAGAAGCCTTTTATTCTGATCTAAAAGAAGGCGTTAAGCCAAAAGGTTCCAATTTAGAAAAATTTATTAATAATGTTTTCACTCCTGTATTATCTCAGGACTGGGTACTTGGACACGTTCAAGAGTTTGCAAAAAAAACAAAAAATACCGGTTCATTACAAGAAAACGTCCTTTCTAAATTTCAAAATCCAAAACAAGTTCGGAATCAAGGACTTTTTAAAGATATTGAAGAATCTATTGCTCAAGAAATTATTCCAGCTTTGACATCAACAAGCATATTTAATAAAGGCGCGGCGTTTATTGCGATAGCATACATTAAAAACAATATTGAAGGCGTAAAAAAAGAAATCAAAGAGGATAGCAAGCTTTACGAGGTGATTCAAGAGTTTGATCGTATTGTTAAAAAATTAGACAACAAAGAAAATTTAACCCCGAAAAATATTGAACAGACAAAACAAGATCTTGCATTTGCTTTTGTGAATGTCATGATGCTCTCTCTTGAAGCAATAAATGAGAACAACGGCAAAAAATAACCTATAAAATAACAGATGCGGGCAGGATAAAGACACTGGAGATATAATTAGTCAGTGTCTTTATCCTTTTTCTTTCGACTTTCTTAAAAGCCCAAAGGGCTTATTCTTTGTAGAGCCCAGTCCGTGTGCGAGGGAGCAAAGCTCCTGAGACACAAAGGTCTGGGGGAGAACGTGCAAACCCGTGAGGCCTGAAAAGGCCGGCTCTCACAATTTGAAAAGAGTCGGCCTTTCCGGCCTCTAATGTGTGGACCTATTCTTCCCAGCCCTTTGTGTCTCAGGAGCTTTGCTCCTTCGCACACGGACTGGGCTTTAAAAAGAATAAGCCCTTTGGGCTCCAAAAAAATTGCTTTTCTTCAGAAAAATTATCAGAAAAATTTATCATAAATAAATAATCACAACATACAATTACTCTAATTTACAAAGAAAAACAGGATTGAAAATGGACTCATTAAAATATTTTAACTTTAAAATAAATTCAAAAGCTAATCTATACACCGAAAACAAAACTAGCAATAAGCCCTCTTCTGCAACGAAAGAACTGCAAATTATTGAAAAAATCGTTAAAAATAATATCCAAAAACTAGATTCCGATAAGCCTCTTTCAGAAGATGCAGAGCAACTGCGCACCTTGCTTGATAACGTCCATACAATCGCTGAAGGATTTAACACCAAGGCAACAAATAAATTAGTTAGTATTAGCGGTCGATTTTTTGAAACACTCAGGCGTAAAATTATAAACCGAAAAAACCTCGCCGTTCAGAATCAAATGAGATCCATTGAAATTTTGATTAATGAGAAATTAGACCAACTCAATATTCAAGAAGTGCAAAAAAACAACTTATCTGAAAACGATACCATCAATGATGACCAGAAACTAGAACTAGAGGAAAACACAGACGATGAGTCAAAACTAGAAGAAAACACATCCGATTTAACAGAAGATAATGAGTTAGAACTTGTAGAAAACAAATACACAGAAGAAAATGAACATCAAATCACAGACGAAAACAAATCGGATCTAATAGAGGACAATGGGCCAAAACTAGAAGAAGATAAATCAGATTTGACAGAAGAAAACGAACAAGAGTTAATCATAAAAGAAAATGAAAAAGAATTGGTTATAGAAGAGAAGGAACTCATAGAAGATCCCAAAGCAGTAGAAACAAAAATTATCATAGAGGAAGAAACCGAAGATGAAATCCAATTAAGCAACAATCGTACAATGATAGAAGAAATTAATGAAACACCTATCAAATTCATTAACTATTTAGAAGGGGCCATTCGTTCAGAAATTAACCCAAGCGCAGACCCAAAAAAATTAAATGATCTCATAGAGGTTTTATTTCAATTGTTTCCCGGTTCCGCTTTTGAAGACTTTATTCAACAGCTTATCCCCTACGTAATTAATCAAGAGGGGAATACATTTCAAACTTTGATTGATTTTTGCAAAGAATTGACACCTAATTCCGGTATTTTAAAATACGTTAATAAAGCTAATAATATTTTTACTTTCAAAAATGATGTGATTCAATTTTTTGAACCCAATACAAAAATCAATTTTCTTAAAAAAGGCATTCTTAAGATAGCTCTTGGAAGTAAAGTGGTGGACTTTGTTCTTGAGAATAAAGACCACTTTAAAACCGAGTTATACGACCACGTAAAAGAGGAAAGCAACCTAAAACGGGCCATGGATAACTTTTCTCTTATGATTAATATCCTTAAAACCCAAACCAGCAAAAAAGACGCGGTGCCAGCAATAAAGAATGCCATTTTGAATATAGTTATATTTATTCTCGAAGCGATAAAAGAAAACAACGGCAAAAAATAAAAACAAAAAACTTGAAACTATTGATTCTTCCATGAAAAATGGAAGTATAACTCCCAAATTTCATGGAAGGTGTGACTTTTTCTGGTGGCAAAAAATATTTTTAAGCCGCGAAGCGGCGAAAGCATGTAGCCAAACGCGTAAGCGCAATGCATCAACTTAAAAAAATTATTATACACTCAGGAGTGCCGCGGCTTGGGCGGAAGCTTTCATAGTGTGCGGGCTTGACGCACACCAAGTAGCATTTTAATAAGAAGGCTCGCATCAAGCCGCATCGCCAAAAAGCGGTGTCAAGCCACCGCACTCCAAGAAAACGATTGATCTGTTATTACGCAAGGTGAATTACTCAGTCTTTTGAGTAATTTTACTCAACACGTTGAGTAAAGTCAATCCACTCCACATATTAATAAAATTTGCTCAGTGCTTTAAGTAATTTTACTCAATGCATTGAGTAAAATTAAAAGTTACCACTTCTCTAACTCTTTTAATCCTACCATTTTGATGACTGGGCGTCCTCTGGGACACAAGGAAGGATGTTGACACTGCATTAAAGCATCCAGTAAATGGTTTGCCTCTACTAGAGAGAGGCGGCGATCTCTTCTCATCGCCATACGACTAATCAATTTAAGCGCACTTTTTTCCTGTGTGGAAGAAGCATATTCTTGCAGCTCATCCCCTAATTGCATCAATAACGCAAGCAGATCAACTTCTTCCATCGATTCGGGTAACGCTTCCACAACAATGGTTGTCTCTCCAAAAGGTTTTAGATCAATTCCCATTTTTTTAAGAAGATCTTCATGTTCTTTTAAAAGAGAACATTGCAGCGCCCCCACCTCTATTGTTTTCGGAATGAGCAGGGTTTGAGAGACTTTTGATTCTTTTCCTTCACTTCCCAGTGACTCTAACAAGATGCGTTCATGGGCGAGGCGTTGATCTAAAAAAGCCAAACCCTCTCTTTCTCGTTCATACCAATTTTTAGGTAATGTTTGTGCTTCCAGCACCACATATCCCTTAATGAGCGTGATGATTTGGGGACGGCTCTGAAAATGAGAGGGGATCCACTCTATCTGCTCCTCTTTTTGAACTGTAGAAGGGAGTCCTGGATTAAAAAAAGCAAATGGGGAAAAATTTTCATTCGGAGCGCTAAAATCTATTGGAGAAAAATGAAAAACACTCTGTTTTCCGTGAAAAGTCCCATAAACAGCCTTTGCGATCAGAGAGCGCATCTTCTCTTCATCGCAGAAACGCACCTCTTTTTTTTGAGGATGGACATTGACATCCACGCAGGTGCCAGGCAGATCAATGAATAGAGAAAATGCGGGATAAAGCCCCTCTTGCAACATAGATCCCATTCCATTTTTTACAGACTGAGCCACCAAGGGAGAAAAAATAGAACGTCTATTGACCCATACAATTTGGGCAGAGCGGCTGCGTTTAGCCATTGGGGGATTTCCTATAAAGCCGCGTATTTTAATCTCATCCATTTCAAAATCTACCCACTCAAAATTCTCCAGATCTCTTCCCATTAAGTTTTCCATTCGATTCCGCATAGCGCTCCCTGTTTCAATAGAAGCTTCTTGCGGATGCACATGAAAAAGAGTCTTTCCATCAGATATAAACTGAAAGCCTTGGTAAGGGTGACTGAGCGCAATTTGACGTAGCATTTTGTCTACACTGCGCACATCATAAGAGGGCGATTTCTGATATTTTTTACGCACAGGCACATTAAAAAAAAGGGATTTGATTTCCATTGTTGTGCCCCTATCCCTTACTGCCTGAGATTCACTAAGAAGCTTCCCTCCCTCAATCAATAAAAGGGAGCCTTTTTCTCCACTAGGGGCATCTCCATTTGAAGTTAAAAGGGTCATTTGGCTAATGGAGGCAATGGAGGGAATGGCCTCTCCTCTAAACCCTTTAGTGTTAATACTTTCCAAATCTTCCAATGCCACTAATTTTGAAGTCGCATGGCGCTGCAAGCTAAGACGCGCCTCTTCCAAAGACATACCGCAGCCATCATCACTCACGCGGATCAGCTGCCTGCCTCCCCCTAAAATTTCCACAGTCACACATTCAGCTCCGCTATCTAAACTATTCTCTACCAATTCCTTCACAACAGATGCTGAATTTTCAATCACTTCACCGGCAGCAATCTGGTTGATCACCAACTCATCTAAAAAGCGTATTTTGGACATAGGTATTCCTCTCTCTCTTGAAAAGAGTCTACACTTCAAAAGAATAACAGACAAATTTAAATTAAATAATCATTTAATCTTAATAAGCAAATGTAATATAATTAAATTAATTGAAGAAAAGAGGTGATTTATGCCAGAAGTAGGAAATTGTAGTAATTTTGAAAGATTTTTAATTAACGCAGATAAAGTCATCAACTTTATTCCAGGGTTAAGCACTGTTGTTGGTTTGGTTAACTTAGTGATCAAGGGGATATTTACTGCTGCAAATGCCGATCCCACACAAAGCCACTATGTTAAACATATTAAGGATAAATCTCTATTTAAAAATATAGCTTTAATGATTCCTGGGGTTAACATTGTTGTGGCTTGCCTTATTTTATCAAAAAAACACAATTATAAGTTATTAGAAAATGAGAAAGTTGAAATTAAGCTGGACTCCTGGTCGTATCAACTTAGACAGAATGTTAATCAACTATGTGTGACTATCCGTTTAGATTTAGTACAAAACGCACCAGAACTAGCTCTCAAGCTTATTGGAGATTTTTTAAAAAATGCAGAAAACAAGCTCCCTAATCATTTACAAATTACCTTTCTTAATAAAGATGGTAGTCCAATGGAAGGATTAGATGCAGGAGCCCTTTCTAAGGATTTTTTATCTCATTGCATACGTGCTTTAGCAAAATCCACTTATGATCCTAAAAACTCTTGTTTTAAAAATGCAGGTGCAGATAAATTGAGATTGCTAGGTTATCTACTGAATTTAGCATCAGCAGGAAAAGCTAAAATTGGAGAAGTATTTAACCCTATTGTCCTCTATTTAACCTGTCTTCCTCACATGGGAGAGGATTATGAGGGCTTAATAAAAGCCCTTGAACAACTTACCGTCTCATGTTCAAAAAATAAAAATCAGCTACAAGATCCTAATTACGTCAAAACAATGGGTCTCTTCATGTTTCCAAATGAATTTTTTACCGTAAATTCCTATACTTCTACAGAGAACGAGAAAAATATAATAGAAAATGTAAAATTTTTAGCCGTTCAACTTCAAGTGGAAGAGGATCGTCCTGATTGGCTACCACAATACGATCCAAAGAACAATGAGGAGAATTTAACCGATCAATTTTTAATTGACAATGCATTAAATATTAGAAATGCATTTGCCCTTTGCGTTTTAAAAGCTGATGATGATTTTTTAAAATTTATCAACAAAGAAGAAGAAGAAGAGGCTCTTCTACAAGAAGATTGCACACAAGAGAAAATCATAGAATATTTCTCTTCAAAAAATGAAAAAATACCTAAAGAAATTTCTTTTATAAGAGAGGGGTTATTTTTACAAGGATCTCTAAACAATCGAAAAATGGATAACATTCCCCCACGAAGTTTCTTTTTAGAGATGGAAGAAGATATTCAAGGAAAAGAAGTGACAAAAGAATCTGTCCTGGAAAAACATCTAAATTTTTCAGTAAACAATGAATTTAAAACTTTTTTAGAAGAGTGGATTAAAAATGCGAGTGAAGAACAATTTAAAAATTTCCTTATATTTATTTGCTCCGGGACATCCCTTTCTTCCAATGAAAAACTTGAAATTAAAACGGATAGTACAGAGGATATTGTCATGGAAGCCCATTCCTGCTTTGGGCAACTGGTTATCAATCCTGAAAAAATGAGAAATCTTTGGGAAGTAAAAAAACGAGAAAACCCCCAAATTACCCTTCAAGAAGCATTTAATAACTTTTTAGAATTGGCTATTCAACAGAAAGATTATAATATAAAATAATTTTTATCTCCTCTGAATATATACCGAACGTGATTGAAGAATTGGAGTTTTGACAAGGAGGCTACTCAAAATTTTTATCTGGAGCCAATGACCATTGTCTAAGGCATCAGCATGAGTGAAGATAAAATTTTTGATGCAAAGCCGACGTAGTCAAAAACCAATTCTTCAAACAGGTTCAGGGTAGCTTTATTTTACGAAAATGATATAAAATCTGAAGAATGAAACACCCCTTTGCAGAATTTATCATACAGCGCTTAAAAAGTGCCGGCCACACCGCCTATTACGCAGGCGGCTGGGTACGTGACTTGCTTCTTGGGCGAGAATCCGATGATATTGACATTGCCACCAGTGCCTCTCCCGATCAAATCACCGCTCTATTTCCTAAAACAGTTTCTGTAGGGGCCGCTTTTGGCGTCATTGTTGTCCTCATTGAACAACACTCTTTTGAAGTGAGCACGTTTCGCACAGATCTGGAATACATAGATGGCAGAAAACCGAGTGGTATTAAGCCCTCTAATCCAGAAGAGGATGCCCAAAGAAGAGATTTTACTATCAATGGAATGTTCTATGATCCTATTAAAAAAATGATCATCGACTATGTAGGGGGGCAAAAAGATCTTGAAAAGAGCATCATCCGCGCCATTGGAGATGCAGAACTACGCTTTAAAGAAGACCGTTTACGCATGATCCGTGCTGTGCGTTTTGCCGCTGCACTTAATTACCAAATAGAAGAATCTACCCTCCAGGCCATAAAACTGCATGCGCCTCAGCTCCTTCCTGCTGTCTCAATGGAGCGCATTTGGCAAGAGCTTAAAAAAATGGCCCACCCTGCAACTTTTGGCAAAGCTCTCCAACTTCTTCATGAGTTAGGACTTTTAAAGATCATATTCCCTTCTTTAAGTCACTTAACAGCAGAAGACATTCAACGCCTCCAACGTATTTACCCTTATTTTCCAAAAAATGCTCCTGCGATTGCTTTTTTACTGGCGCTTTTTCCGCTTCTTCAAGAGAATGAGCTTAAAGAGATGTGTACTTATTTAAAGACAAGCCGCAATGAATTAAAATGCGGCCAGGATCTTTTAAAAGGCATAGATCTTGTAAAAGCAGAGCTGAAAGGTCAAGCGCCGCAGCTTGTGGAATGGAGTCATTATTATGCCCTTTTGGACGCAAAATGCTGTTTGGAGATCCTCGCTGCTTGCTTTGCCGGGAAAAATTACCCCCTTTTCCTGCAAGAACATGAGCAAAGATACAAATCTCTTAAGCCCTATGTTAAGCGCATCAAAGATCAAACCCCTCTTATCACTGCTGAAATGCTTAAAAAAGAAGGAATCCTCCCCGGAAAAACAATGGGCCTTCTGCTTAAAAAAGCTGAAGAAATTGCCATTACAATCCAATCAGAAGATCCAATTGTTGTTATGGAACAACTCAAAAAAACCTCCTTTTCATGAATTGCATCAATAGCCCCACTCATCCGCTCATTAAACATTTTGTGAGACTGTGCAGCCAGCGCAAATACCGCTATGAGCAAAGAAAAGTGATCATCGAAGGCGAAAAAATGATACGGGAAGCAGCAGAAATTTTACCCATTCGTACCCTTCTTACCTGTGAAAAGGCTTTAAATATAGAAGCAAATGAGCTCTTTCAAGTTCCTCTTTCCATTATAGAAAAAATCTCTCACTGCGAACATCCCGAAGGGATGATCGCAGAAATTGACATGCCCTCCAACAGCGATCTCTCTACATGCCAAACCCTACTTGCACTGGATCAAATTGGGGATCCTGGGAATATGGGAACACTCATTCGCACAGCCCTGGCGTTTGGCTGGAAAGGGGTTTATCTTATTGATGGCTGCTGCGATCCCTATAATGATAAAGCTCTACGGGCCGCAAAAGGGGCTACTTTTAAAATCCCTATCGAACAAGGAAGCATGGAAACATTAAAAAAGAGGGCCAAAAATTATCAAGCGCTTGCAGCCGATTTAAATGGTATGAAAGCCCACTCATTTAAGCGCAAAGATGCCCCCCTTCTTCTCTTATTGGGCAATGAAAGCCAAGGAGTGAGCGCAGAGGCTAAAACATTTTGCGAAGCAATTACTCTACCTATTCAAAATATTGACTCCTTGAATGTTTCTGTCGCCGGTGGTATCCTAATGTATCTTTTAGAAAACCAATGAGTTAACTGAGTTATCATGAAAAAAGAAACGCATGAAGAGATGGAGGAACATTTCTTTCAAAAACGTTCAAAGGAAGAAAAACTCTCTCATAAACGAGCGGGCGCTAAAGATTTATCCAAACAAAAAAAGACAGACCATCATAAATTACATAAAGAAATTAATGAAAAAAAAGATAAAAGGCTTTCTCAATCCAAAACTCTTGAAGGGCGCATCATCTCCATCTGTTCTGAAGGCATTATTGTCGATGTGGCAGGAGATCTCTATCTATCCATTTTAAAAGGCATTTTGAAAAAAGAAAAAACCTCTCGCAAAAGCCTAGTAGCAGTGGGAGACTTTGTTCAGATCATCCCCACCGGAAAAACAGAGGCCGCTATCACCTCTATTGCCCCAAGACGCACTATTCTTTCCAGAGGCGATGCCCTCTCCAGACGAAAAGAGCACATCATTGCATCCAATATCGATCAAGTCCTCATCACTCTCTCTGTTGTAAACCCCCCTCTTAAACCCCCTCTAATTGACCGCTATATTATAGCCTCTTTAAAGGGAGGTATGCAGCCCTTTGTGATCATCAATAAAGTCGATCTGCTTAAAGAAAATTCATTAGAAAAAGAACTTCTTCAAGAATGTATAGAAGCCTATGCCAAAGCGGGAATTTCTCTACTTCTTACCAGCACACAGACGGGGGAAGGAATCCAAGAACTCAAAGAAGCAATGAAGGAAAAAACTTCTGTTTTTTCTGGACAGTCAGGTGTTGGAAAATCTTCTCTGATCAATGCCGCGATTGGAACATCTCTTAAAACAGGAGATGTGATCAATAAGACAAAAAAAGGGTCCCATACCACAACCTCTGCAAGCCTTCTACCACTGGAGGGCGGAGGGTATTGCATTGATACGCCAGGTATTCGCAGTTTTGGAGTTTGGGATATTCAAAAAGAAAGTTTAAGTGGCTATTATAAAGAAATGAATGTTCAATGCAAATATCCCGACTGCTCGCATACGCATGAACCTGGCTGTCAAATTGTAGAAAAAATGGGAGAGCTCATTCACCCTCTTAGATACGCTAATTACCTATCCATCTTAGATACACTTGATGAAGACCATTTAAGAAGATAACTATGCATTACTTTCTAGATGGTTATAATCTGCTTTTTCAACTCTTTGGAGGTATTTCTGAGCTTAGAGAAGAAAGAGAACAGCTATTAGAAGAATTAGATTCTTCAATTTCTCAAACCTCTCTTAACCTCACCATTGTCTTTGATGCCCATCTACGCGATGAACAACTATCACGCACTAAATTTCGCTCTCTCGATATTATTTTCACAGACTTTGGCCAGACAGCAGACGATTACATTTTAGAAGCTTTAAATCTTTCCAAACATCCCAAAAGAGAGACGATCATTACAAACGATCAACGCCTGGCCTGGAGGGCAAGGGGATTGGGAGCTAAAACACAAAGCCTCTCCCAGTTTCTTAAGCAACTTGAAAAGCCTCCTAAGCAGATAAAAAAGAGCAGAGAAAAAAAGATAGTCTTGCCCTCAGAGCGCCCAAAACTCGGTGATTTTCCTGGAACAATCGATTATTATTTAGACATTTTTGAAAAGCGCTACAGGGATAAAGAAGAGTAAGGAACTGTTCGGAAATAAATTGAACAATTGACATACATCTTTTAACGCATCTTAAAGAGATCGAAAACAAGCCTACACAAAGCGTATGTCATGTTTTCGATCTCTATAATCTGCATTAAAATCTGCACGTCAATTGCTCAATTTATTTCTGAACAGTTCCTAAGAAAATAAGCAGGCAGTAAAAAGTGCCACATGAGTGGCACTTTTTACAAACTTAAACTAGAATTGGAAAATCAATTCAGAAGCGAATTTGCGGTAATCATGTTTGCCGCCTAAGCTCTTCTTCAATTCTTTTGTCTGGTTATAGCTGCTTTCTAAAACTAAACAGTCAAGGATATAGTAAACAGAGCTTACTTTAAACCCATGATAGTTGCCTTCTCCAAGTCCACTTCCATCTGTGAAAGTATGTCCTTGGAAGTTACCATTGCCAATTCCATTTGCATCCGCATCAGGAATTGCTTGCGCTTGAACGGCTTGGTATTCCACTTTCATTGTCAAATTGCCTTCTTTTCTACCTTGAGAAGCTGTAAAGCCTACATAGCCGGCTTTGTTTTGAGATGAATTTGGTGTCAGAGTATTACGTCTAGCTGCATGGTTATACACGAAAGCACCATAAAATTTACCATCAAAGCCATAATAAACGTGAGGAATGTTGTATGCTGCATAAATTTGAGAGTTACGGAATCTAAAACCTTCAGGATGATGAGTTCCTGCGCGGTTTCTGCTGCACTCATTCCATGTGATGAAGTTATAAATCAAGTCCACTTTGTATTCCATAATATCCAATGCGCCGATTTCTGCTACATGAGCAAAGTGATTCACACGCTGATCTACAACAAAAGATCCGATTTTAGCATATACTTTCCAGCTAGGTTCGAATTTTTTGTCCACTTCGAATAAGAAACCATTGAATCTGGCACCAAACTGCACAGCTGATTCAAATTTCTTATCTAGTCCAATACGGCCTAAAAAGAGGCGGGCATTATAGCCGCAGTATTCATAAAGCTCTTTTTCAATCCATGCTTCTTTTAAGCAAAGACGATCAGCTGTTCCACTTCCAAACAATCCGTTGACATCATCTGCTTCATTTGAGTGGATATTAGGATTGATTCCGGCACTATTAGCAAAAAACAATTTTGCGTAAGCTTTAACTCCATCTGCCTTATAACCAATTCCAAGGTTAAGTTTGACATTTTCGAGATGTCTTGTCTTTTTATATTTCTCGCCTACAGGAGGAACGATGCGCTCTGTTTTAGATATATGTTCAACGCGGATATCGCCATTGATGTCCATGAAATCATCTTTTTCAGAAAGCGTGATTGTACGCTTCGAATTAACAAATTGCGCAAGAGCTTCATGATCACGGTCATGAGCATTAGAATGTTCACTAGTAGCAGCAGGCAAAGTTGCAGAAGCGCCAATTGCAAGTACGCAAGCAAATAGTATTTTTTTTATCAAATCCATTACGATTCTCCATTTTTATAAATTTTATCGAAATAATATCAAAGTGGACTCAAGATTGGGCGCGCAGAAAAACTCCCACTCGCCAAATATTGAATTCACTTCGACATACGTGGGGATGATAGTTGGAACCACTATATTTGTGCAAGCCAAAAATATCGTCTACATATTTAAATACTTAAGATTTTAATTAATTAAAATTAAATTATAAAAAAAACAGTGTTGTAAATATTTTTTTAATTAATACTTTAAAATATTCCGAGCTCTATGAAAATTCAAGAATATGCTCAGCTTAAATGACAGGCTTTATTGATTTTCATCTATTTCTGCGTGTGACTATGGCCGTTACCGTCTTATCGTTGCCGCCCATACTCACCATCAACCCTAATTCTTTTTTCGTTTCAAATCCATTCAGAGCCCGACCTGTCCCTTGCGCCCAAAGGTCCACTAATTGTCTAACTCCTGTGGCCCCTGTGGGATGGCCATATCCGCCCAAACCGCCAGAAATATTAGTAGAAAGCTCTGCTCCCGCACGTAATGCTCCACTTCTCACTAAATCGGCTGCTTCTCCTTGCTTTGCAAATCCTGCTGCCTCTAATCCAAGTAAGCCTGTAATTGAAAAACAGTCGTGCAATTCCAAATGCCCAATTTGACTTCTATCCAAACCAACAAGTGCTTTTTTAATGGCTATTTCAGAAGTTGTGAGCCTTGTTAAATCTTGGGGAGGCAATGTAATATCAGATTCGGCTGCCCCCATCGCAATCACCTCAATAGCTTCTTTCTGCTCTAATCCTAATCGCTTCAAACCCTCTTCTGAAGCAATGATAATACCTGCCGCTCCATCAGAAACCTTGGAACAATCATAAAGATTTAAATGGGGCAAAAAAGCAGAGGGGTTAGGAGGAGTCATGGCCAAACCAAATAGATCTTCTACTTGATTGTGATACTCTTGTGCATGCGGGTATTTTCGCGCATTTTGAATGCAATGCTCATACCAGGCAGCCATGCCCCTTCTTGTATGCTCCTCGCCATATTTTTTATAATAAGCACCTGCACGTTCGGCAAAAATTCCCGGAAAAAAATGAGCATGACCCTTTTTTCTCTCCCCATTATAATAAGCGGCTCCAGCTAAAATATCTGCTCCATACAGAGGTTTAACGCTATTTTGAATTTCAAATCCTATCACTAGGACACTTTCGGCTAAACCAGATAAAACTGTTTTTACAGCAGTAGCAATCGCTCTGCCCCCTGTTCCGCATGCCCCTTCTACTCCTGTACAAGGTTTTCCTTCTAAATCACTGCATAGATAAGGCAAAAACCCGGGTATGTTAGCTTGGTTTAAAAAACGCGCGCACATAAAACTCCCAATGACGCCCTCATCAAATTGGGGATTGGGAATTTGCTCCATCACACCTTTTCCGACATCTTTTAAATAAGATTCGAAGGGGGGCATAGGATTTTTAGGATTAAATTCCTTACGTCCCGGCCCAAAAAAAATTGTGGTATACCCAGCTGCTGCATAAACAGGGCGCAAAAACTTTTTCATTTTTTAGTCTCCACAGCATTATAGAGCAAAATATCAGAGGCTTTATACAGATGATGAAAACCGAGCTCTAAGACCCTATACACATCCTCCACGGAATGCGCTACCTTATTTTCACACAACTTTTCTGCCGTTTTTTGCAAATGTTCCAAATATTCCCAGGTTAACAAAGCTGCCTCATTCTCAAGATTTTGCACCCACTTAAAATGGGCCGCTATTTTTTCTTGACATTGAGGATCTGCAAGCAGCTCTTTCCAATGATAAGGGGCTTTTTTAAGTGAAAAATCTCTTCTTTGCACTTTTTCTATTTTTTCCAAAAAAATCTTTTGCCCCATTAAGTGAGCTATACGTTTGCAAACATCTATGCCCACATATTCCATTAACTGAAAAATTCCCATAGGCCTTAAAAGATAATCGCGCGTTACACTATCCACAAAGCTTACCGCTTCTTCTAAGCTCATTTTTTTACTTAACTGCTCCACTTTTTCACAAGAAAATACAATTTCATCAATAAAATACCCATTTCCAATAAACCCTGGCACATCATTAGAATAAATAATCTCTTTTTTCATCTTTTGACACAGCTCTTTGGCAATACTGGCAGCTTGTTTGTCTGCCCCCTGCGGCAAAATAATTTCTACTAATTTTTGAACAGGAGGGGGATTATAAAAATGCAAACCGATCAAACGCCCCTTTAAACCACTTTGTTCATTCATTTTTCCCAAAGGAATAGAGGATGTGTTGGAAAAATAGAGAGTTTCTTTGGTGCAAATTGAATCTAACTCCTGAAACAGAGAAACTTTTGCTTCAAAGTCCTCTACAATGGCTTCAAATATAATTTGCGATCTAGCACAAGATGGAACGCACGTAGAAAAATATAGGGAATTCATAGCAGAAGAGACATATTCTTCTATCATCTCTTTATTGCTAATAAGAGCAGCATTGGAGGCATATTTTTCCCTTAAAAAATTAATCTTTTTTTCTCCCAACCGCTCTATTTCAGTTTTAAGATAACGCCGAAGAGAGGGAAACCCCTCTTCATTTTGATCTACCAGCACAAGCGAAAAACCTTCTTTTTGATCATTTAATACTTGTAATGCAAGAAGAGCAATCCCTTTTCCCATCTTTCCACAAGCTCCGATCACCGCCCACTTCATCTTTTATCCTTTTTAAACTTAAGTATAAGCTCTTTTGTGCGCTCATGGTTCAAACAGCGCATAAAAGCTTTAATCTGCTCTTGTTGAGACTCGCCTATTGCTTTCTTAGCTTCTAAAAGAGAGTGCACAGGCAATTCCATAAAAGGTTTTAAATATTTTTGCGCACTTTCTATTAAAGCTCCTTCTATCACACCATCGATCAATCCTATTTTTAACGCTTCATTGCCTTTAAGGGACTGAGCAGAGAAAATTAACTTCTTTGCTTGGGTCTTATTTAATCTATTCTCTAGGCGGTGCAAAGCTCCAAAACCAGGAAGCAATCCCCACTTAGCTTCAGGCAATCCCAATTTTGTCTCACAATCTGCCAAAATAAAATCACAAGATAAAGCAAGCTCCAACCCTCCTCCCAATGCATAGCCATGCACAAGAGCTAAAGTCATTCCTGGATAACTTTCGATGGCATCGAGGAGCTCATTACCCAATAAGATATATTTTTCTACTCCCGATAATGCGGCAATTTCGCGCATGTCCGCTCCTGCACAAAAAGCCTTGCCCTCTCCGTAAATTACAAGAAATGGAGTGCTGATAGAACGCACATGACGCAATAAAGAATGAATAAGCTCAGAAGAGAGCGCATTAAGAGCTTGCGGGCGGTTAAGCCCCAAATAGCTCACCCCGTTGATCTCTTGAAGAGTAATGATTTCCATCCCTTTTATATATAAGATATTTTTAATTAATGCTATTAAAGTTGCTTCAGAATCGATGCAATTTGCTTAACGATAAAGATGCCAAAAAAGACAATTTTAACAATTAAATGCAATTTCGAAAGAGGTCTAATAGCTTTTATCTCAAAAAATCCCCTATCTCTACAATCGATGCAAAGTAACCGCTTTCAATCACATCATCGCTAACACCATTAACATGAATAAGCACTGGCCTACACGAAAATCCCTTTGGTTTAATCATGCAGTCAATTTTGCATTGAACTTCTTTAATTATTTCAGATCCAATAAGATTTTTGGAAAATTTAATCTCGCAAACATAAAGAGTTTGAAATCTCGTTTCTACCATATAATCAATCTGACAACCGGGTTGTTTCGTCGTTCGTGTTTGATAAAAAGGATTTTCACTAATAATGTCTTCCTGATTTATGCCCAATGAACGATGTAATAGTTTACGATTATTCAAAATAAGATTCTCAAATTGAAGCCCCATAATCGTATTCCATTCAGGTAGGGACAGCAAAGATTTGAATTCAAATCCCCCTCTGTCTATTTTAGTCCGATACTTCTCAATATACCTTAAATAGAATCGAACATAGTTATCACTAAGACGAAACTTGCTTAATTTAGAATCTAGCCCGGTCTTTACATTCCATGTATAATCCCTTCTAATAAAACCAGATAAAACAAGCTCCTCAAGGTACTCACTAAATAGTCCAGAAAATTCAACATTCAGTTCCTTAGCCAGCTGAACTGGTTCTTTCGATCCATATGTAAGGGCTTTGACAATTTCTCGATAGAGAGGAGACTTCCTTCTAAAAATATTCGAAAAAAGATGGTCAAATTCATCAACAAGCAGCCCCCCTTTTATAAAACACAACTGCCGAATATTGTCTTCAGCACTAATTAGTGGATCAATTTCCTCAAGATACTTTGGAACACCGCCGGTAACAGCTAAGAGCTTAAGTTTTTCAAAGCTGGAAATATTTTTTGCTGCCCCACCCCAAAACCAATCACAATCAGGAAGTGGAAGTTCTTCCAGAGTCAATGTGTAAGATACTCGCCCGAGAAAGCCTGTGCTGCTAATAATATTTTCTTCAATCCATGCGGATGCAGATCCACAAAGAACGAAGATAAGATCTGGATTATTTTTAAATTTTTGATCCCAGGCATTTTTTACTTTTCCAAGAAAATCAGGATCACGGTCACCCATCCAAGAGATTTCATCAAATAGAATGATGACTCTTCCATGCTGTATCTTTTCTGATAAAAGAAAAAACAATTTCCCCCAATCATCAGCTTTAACTTCAGGAAGCCCTGTTTGTTCACTGAGTTGACGGGCAAATTCGTCCCTTTGTGATTGAGCAGTACTTTTTTCATTAGGAGCGAGACCTGCAAATGAATAGAAGCGGTGTCCTTTGGCAAATTCTTCAATTAAACGGCTCTTACCAACGCGTCTACGACCACGAACAACAATGAGCGAGGATGATTTTTTTTTAAAAAATCGCCCTAGGTCGGCTAATTCCTTAGCACGGCCAGAAAATAGTGGTTTCTCATGCATTCTTAACACCTTCAACTAATATTCGTTACGACAAACAGCAAATTTCCTGTTTACAGTATTACTTTATCACATCAATTCGTTACTGCAAACAGTGAAATTGCTATTTGCCGTAATAAAGCTCGAGATTTCCTTAATTTCGAGAAGAGAAATCCAAAACTCAGGTTATTAGAGTTGCTTCAGAATCGATGCAATTTGCTTCTTCAATTATGACCTAAAAATACTTTTGGATCTTTTGTGATAGATTCATAATATTCCTCTTAACAAAAAAGATAGCATTCTATAGATTTCGAAACAACAAGTGCACTCAAATAAGTAATCCTAATGCATCCCCTTATTTTAGCTATGAAACAGGAAGAGCCTCTACAAATGATAGGCGTACTTAACGCCTATAGCGCGCTTATGGCTGAAAGTGCCGGGTTTAAAGCTCTCTATATTTCAGGTGCCGGCATTGCCAATATCAGCCACGGCATTCCCGATATCGGGCTGCTCTCTATCGATGATCTTTTACGTGATTTGGAGCCTATTACCAAGGTGAGCTCATTACCTATTCTCATTGATATCGATACGGGATGGGAAGGAGGGAAAAAGTTACTGGAAGCAATCCCACTGCTTGAAGCAGCAGGAGCTCATGCCGTACAAATTGAAGACCAGCTTTTAAAAGATAAAAAATGCGGGCATTTGTTGGATAAAAAACTGGTCTCTATTAAAAAAATGGTAACAAAAATAGAAACCATTCAAAAAAAACAAAAAAAATTAAAAATTGTTGCCCGCAGCGATGCCTATGAAACAGAAGGATTGCAAGGAGTGATTAAAAGAGGCCTTGCTTACAAGCAGGCGGGGGCTGATATTTTCTTTCCAGAGGCGCTTCCAGATGTTCATGCTTTTTTAGAATGCGCAGATCAAATCAACCTTCCCATTCTTGCCAATTTAACAGAATTTGGCCAAACACCCATTCTTAATTTAAAAGAGCTTAAAAAAGCCAAAGTCTCCATTGCGCTTTATCCCCTTACCCTCTCCAGGGCTATGCAACAAGCAGCCTGGAACACTCTTGTTCATTTACGAAAAAAAGGAAACCAAAAACAGATCCTAAACACAATGCAAACAAGAAAAGAGCTTTATCATTTTTTAAAATACTCACCTTACGCAAAAGGAGCAAAATGACTACAACAAAAACGGGAGGGCTGGCAGGAATCATTGCAGGTGATAGCGCCATCTGTCTATGTAATGCACAAGATGAAAGCCTACTCTATCGCGGCTATTCGATTCATGACTTAGCAGAACATACCTCTTTTGAAGAGAGCGCCTATCTTTTACTTAGAGGGAAATTACCCACTCCGACCGAACTTGCCTCTTATCGTGAAACTCTTAAAAATAAACGCTCTCTTCCTAAAGAGCTTAAAGACATTCTCATCCATATTCCTAAACATACTCCCATGATGGATGTGCTCAGATCGGGCGTTTCTCTTTTAGGAAATTTTGAGCCGGAAAAGAAAAGAGGAGATGAATTATCTATTGGCGATAGGCTTTTAGCCGCCATGCCAGCCCTCTTAATGGGCTGGCATCATCCTAATAACGAAAAAAATGAGGCTGCGCTTAGCCATGCGGAATTTATTCTTAGCTCTATTACAGGAAAAAAACCCGATCCCGATGCCATTCGCTGCCTGGATGTCTCTTTAATTTTATATGCCGAACATGAATTTAACGCGTCTACATTTACTGTGCGCACCATTGCAAGCACGCTATCCGATTTTTACTCTGCAATAGTCGGCGGTATTGGTGCTTTAAGCGGCCCTTTGCATGGAGGAGCCAATGAAGCAGCCATGAATCTGATCCTACAGTTTAGTTCCCCCAAAGAGGCGGTGGAAGGGATAAAACGCATGCTTTTGGATAAAAAACTCATCATGGGATTTGGGCACAGGGTATACACCACAAAAGATCCACGCTCGGACATTATTAAAAAATGGGCAGAAAAACTCTCTAAAAAAGAAGGCAAAACAAAACTTTTTGAAATCGCCCAAACTATTGAAACAACGATGTGGGAAGAAAAACAGCTATTTCCTAATTTAGATTTTTACAGCGCCATTGCTTACAACTGCTGCGATATTCCTACACCATTTTTTACACCGCTTTTTGTGATGGCTAGAATTGCAGGCTGGTCGGCTCATTTAATAGAACAGAGACAAAATAATAAGCTCATTCGCCCCTGCAGCAACTATATAGGGCCAAAACAACAAGATTGGAATAAAACAAGATAGAAAAAATAACAGGATAGGCATACACACCCAAGCTAACTCAAAAAATTCCGGAAAAAAAAGAACAACAGGATGGACAGGCATACGCATCAGGCTAACTCTTGCAGTCCTTCAGACTGCGATATCTAAC
>CALBHK010000300.1 GCA_937894565.1 uncultured Chlamydiae bacterium | reverse complement strand
AACCTCGCGGTTGAACGATCTCAAGAGTTTTTGCGTTGTCCAAAACCGAATTTTGAATTGAGCCTTTACCATAGGCAAGTTTCAGCAGAAATTTCGACATAAAAAAACCGGAAACATTGTCATTTCTGAAAATGTTTCCGGCAATGTGCCCAGAATAGGACTCGAACCTACACACCTTGCGGCACCGGAACCTAAATCCGGCGTGTCTACCAATTCCACCATCTGGGCAAGTGATGACATTGATCATAGAGGGATTTTTTTTTAGAGTCAACCCCTTATCGATCCTTTATCGACATAGACTTTTATTGTATTTTTGTTATATGCTCCCTGCATTGTGTTCAGAGCTGGTTTAAATCCTATAAATGAGGAATGATATATGGAATGGTCTTTAATTGTAGAAATGACATCTTTAGCTAGTTTGTTTTCTGTGGCTAATTGGCCAAAAGAATACAAACAGAGTAGTGAAACTGAAGAAAAAATTTTTTTGCAAGCTTATGAAAAAATGGGATTGATAAATACTAAAAAGTCTGTGGAATTAGATGGATGTAAGAAGGGAACGATCTGCACCGAAGGAAGATTTAAAGCTATAAATTGCGAAGATCTTACAGTTCATTCGTTTGGTAAGGTAGAGATGATCAATAGTCAGGCTATTGATGTTTTTTGCGGCGATATAGCGCTACTGGTTGATACAAAAATTAGCGGCATTTTGGAATGTGCGGATAATTCTATCTTAATAGATTGCGTTGTGCAATCTCTGATTGTACGTTCTGTTTTAAGACAAGGCATGACTCCCTCTCTTGCTAAAGGTAAGACAATTTATTTAGATAATACGATTATTGAAGGGGATGTAACCTTTCATGCAACAGGAAAAATTTTTGCATGTGAAAAAAGCCGCATTTTGGGTAGTGTGACTAATGGCACGATTGTACGTTCTTTAAAAGGACTATCAAAATTATAAGAGGAATGAATGGGGCGTTTTTGTTATTGCAGTTCTATTTTGCCAGGAAAAGCAGATCAAGTAAGAGAACATTGGAAAAACAAACCAAAAAATACTGACCCTCAAGAAGAAGAGCAATTTTGGAACCATCTGGGCATGACGGGATTTGAAAGTTGGCTGCAACAGACACCTCATGGCGATTTCATGATTCATTGCCTTGAAGGGAAATCTTTGGGGCAGATTTTTAAAGGCCTTAGAGAACAGATTGCAGATGGCAATCAGATTGCTCTAAGCCTGCAAAGCTTTTACTTGAATGTTTTAGGCAAAGATTATGCTCTACTTGATGTAGAGCCCAAAATTGAATTGTTATCTGATATTGAATTGCCACGCCCTTCTTCTTTTATGAAAAGGTCATTCTTTTTCCCTCTGCTTCCACATAAAGAAGCAGCACATAGGCGTTTTAGACAAGAGATCATGGGGAGAAAACGAGCGCGTCATGAGGCTTTCATGAAAGCTTTTGGGGTTTCTCGCCTTTCTACTTATCTTCAAAGCGTTGGAGATACAAAATATATTGTTATCTATACAGAGAATCATATTAATACGCCGTCTAAATCTTTAGAAAGATTAGATGCGGGGAAAAATTCGCCTGAGTGGCAGGAAAATTCAAAAGAGCTGATGGACCATACAGGATTGAGCTATGAAGAGCTGAGCCCCGATGTGGAGTGGTTAACACAGGATTCTTAACAAGAGAGAGAGGAGTTAACCGCAGAGCCGCAAAGTGCGCTGAGGAAACGCAGAGAAAAAAGGAAAGAAAGGCGGGTGAAGGAGTATATTAGACTTCTTGCGTAATTAGCTTTGCTTGAAAAAATTGATATTTTTTGAGCAG
>CALBHK010000299.1 GCA_937894565.1 uncultured Chlamydiae bacterium | reverse complement strand
TAGACTCATGTTATTTCCCGATAGGGGGCACCGAAGGGACTGTCTCGCTTTGCGTTGAATTAAAAAAAAAGAGAAGAGGATTAATCCTCTTCTCTTGCATTTTACTAAGAGATAAACAATTATCCCTTCGCAGATTTGTGATCTGCTGATTTGTGATCTTTAGCAGAGATGTTATTTTCGATGCGTTTCACACCTTTAAGGCCTTTAATGCGATTTTGGATTTCGCTTTTATCTTTTTGGGAACCAACTTCTCCATTCAAAAAGACAATCCCATTGCTGACTTGTACATCAATTCCTGGATAATTTTTGGAAAACCAATTATTAGTCAGTTCATTGTGTATTTGATCTTTGAGCTGGCTATCGGCTTTCATCTGCTGGTTATCAACAGCTGGATTGGCTTTTTGTTCTTGTTCGCTATTCATGCTGACTTTAGGTTGATTGTAGCGATTTTGGTTTGTATAGCCAGGTTGTTCCATGGTTTTATTTTGCACAGGCTTAATGCTCTCGCTTGCTTTAGTTCCATTGGAGTTAGATTTATTCATTGTAGAAACTTTGAGGGTATTAATCACAGTTTTCACACCTGAAACATTTACAATCGCTTCTTCTAGGGAATCGATAATCTCCTGAGAATCAGCCATGCCTTCTAAGTAGACTACTTTATTTTCTACACGTACTTGTATTTTAGAAGTGTTGCCGAATTGTCCGCTTTTTACTTTCATTTGTACTTTAGTAAGAAGATCCTTATCTTCCTGAGATTGTTTTACTTTCGTAGACATGCTTGTATTCATGGGCATGCTGCCATTTTTTTGCATGGGCATTGTTTCTTCGTTTTCGGCAAAGGAGCCTTTTTTATTTTGATTATTCTGATAATTGTAGGCAAGTGCTCCTTCAAACTTGCAATTTGCAAATGAGAAAAGAGGAATAGACCCTACCAGTACCGCTGTGAATAATAATTTTTTCATAATAAACCTTTTGTTTTGAATGGTTTGAAAAATTTTAGGGGAATATTACATCCCTTCTTAACTCGGAAAATATTTAAAGGAAATATTTTAGTCAAGACGAGAATGCTTTATTTATGATAGAATGCTTTATACCCAAACAATTTGAAAAATTGGGAATTTGACAAGGAGGTGCCCCTGAAATTTGAGCCAGGCTTTGCCGGCGTCGAAGCAGCTCAACTTGAATAAGTTGGGCG
>CALBHK010000298.1 GCA_937894565.1 uncultured Chlamydiae bacterium | reverse complement strand
ACCCGTAATCCCTCGTCATATTACCCGTAATCCCTCGTCATATTACCCGTAATCCCTCGTCATATGGGGTTTTACGGCTCTATATGTATTAAAAGCATTTAAAAGCATTTAAAAGCATTTAAAAGCGCGAGAGTTTTTTGAAATTTGCGGATAACCCATCGGAAAAGCGAAAAATCAAACGCTATGGTCGCCCTAATCGGGCGGCTGTCATCCCCCCTGAATCCCCCGAGGGGGACTTGGGCTTGAGCAAGCTACCAATGACCTCTTAAAACCCAAAGATTGCAAAAGCGGGTTTTTAGGGGCGGGTCGATTGGTGAGCTTTGGCGAATGCCATCGCGCAGCCATTGGCCGAGCCTTAGCGGATACCGATTTTTGAATCGCACAACCAACCGCTTCAGGTTGATTTTTCAGAGACGATAATTTTTTGTGATGAGTATCACAATTTGAAACTTGGAATAGCCAAAAACACAAAGAAAATGCGGTTTAAAACCAATAAAAACGATTTCTCATGTTTTTTATGCGATGGAAATAGCGATTAAACGCGATTTAAGGCCACTTAACGCGCTTTTAATTAATTTTGTGAGGTTAGGTGAGGTTTTTTATTTTACGCTTGATTTTGACGTGTTTTGAGAGGTTTGGCATAACTCAAAAACACCATGAGCCTGATTCGTGGTGTTTTTGGCAACAGGCAGCACGAATTTAAACCGCTGTTTTTCGTGGCCTACCCCTAGTTTGCCGTTGTTTCTCGATGCGGCAGGTCAGATAGGGAAAAATTCTTGATCGAGTATCTGTTCTGTCGTCCATGAACATGATTCTGGAAACACGTCGAGTCCAGTCTCATCGCCTGCCCTAGCAACGGCATCCGCCCAGCTTTTGGCTAGCCAGTCCACGTCGTTGAGAGAAACTTTAAGACTTGGCGTACTTCTGATTTCAAGGGCGATCGCTTTTCGCTGCTCCTTGATCGTTCTTTGCCAGCTTGCACCGCGTCTGCCGGGCTGAAATTGCCATTTGAGCAGATGGGACAAAAGAACGGCCATACGGCTCGCCAATTCACGTTTTTCACTCTTGCCCACGTCTTCGATCTCCTCAGCAATGTTTTCTAAATCGAGCAAGTCAAAACGTCCAGCGCGAATGAAACCCGCTTGTTCGTTTGCCCAAGCGATGATGTCTTTTTCGTATGCAACACTCATTTTTCAGTTCTCCAATCATCTTCCGAGTATAGGGCAAGATGCTACAAATTCGCATCTCCAAAACGAGCCATCCTCATCGTTAAAAAATTAGCAGGAATCTCAATACATTATATGCCAAATGCTTCAAATTCTTTTTTACATTACATTTCATAAGTGTGTTTTTAGTTTTCATTTTTTAGCTGAAAAATGGCATTTTAAGCGATAAATAGGCTTAAATTTAATCATATTTTATATATTATATATATATTTAAGACTGTATTTTATATATATAATTGGTATATGTTTGAATTTTTTAGGATGTTTTAATGAGTGCCGAAGCTAGTAGTTCTGATGGTCTTAACCACATAAAAGATGATTGTAAAATATGCCATCGTTACTTGAGAGATACACGGTCTGTGTCATTAGCGGAGGCTGCGAAGGTGTTCCAACGGATGCCGCAAGCTGGGAGGCGTGAGATATTTAAGAAGGCAATAGCAGCGAAGGAGGCGCATAAAAAACTATTAGAGAAGACCCCAATTCAGAGGCCACAGGTTCAAAGCCCTCCGCCAAAACCACTCGCACAGACTCCGAAAGTGACGCAGGTGATATACAAAAAGCCATCGCCACTGAAAGCCACATCACGTCCAGAACGGCAGGGGAAAGAGGAAGAAATGGGAAGCAAACTCTATTCTTTAAACATCCCACAGAAGGACTTGGCACTACTCAAGAAGGTGGCTAAGGAGGAAGGAGAGTCGGTATCCACACTGATTAGAATGGCCATCAAAAAGCATCTGAAAGAACGAGCCGAAGGCTGATGTTCAAGTTCCCAATCTTTAATTATTTGATAACCTGCGCCAATTTAAGCGGTGTTATTGAATGGGTTATTCAATAGTTATCAGATATAAATTGATGTGATAACAGAAAATAGTCTCTAGGAACGAATGGAAATGCAAGAAGCTACACCGAAACAGCGAGCAAATTGGCTAATCAGACACCAAATAACGGAGGTTATTTCGGCAATGAAAGAGGCCGAATACAGTGCGGAATGGAAGCAAAACAAGAGGAGTTATCTAATGGGCGTTGTCGATGCGTTGTATCACATGGAATTAGCTACCGTCATGGAACACAGTCAGAACCTAGACGAGATCAACGCACTATTTCTGAAATAAAAACAAAAAAGCCCACGGTTGAGAGTGGGCTTTTTCCGAAATATCGAGTAGCTAGCTTAGCTTTTTTTGACGATAGGGTTGGTTATAACAATATCTGTTACACCTTTGGTTTCTATTAGCTTCATCGAGCTAAACGATGCAACACGAGCAAGAACATCTCTCACTATATCCTCCATCGGTGTACCTTTGATGTTTGACAGACCCCCAACTAAACCAAAACCACCCCCAAATCCTGCACCACCCACGCTATAGCTAGATGTTTCGTTATTACCTTGGAAGGTTTTTGAGTCAACGACCTTGGCTTTATTGACATCAATAATTTTGATGTCAATGCCTAAGTCAGCCGTTTTCTTTGTTGTAGAGAATGCGCCCACGATTGGGATGTAGCCCCCACCAATAGCTTTCTTTTGTGTGCTCATGCTGATAGATGTGATTGCGCCAGAGATCATAAAATCAGCCTGTTGAACTTCAACAGTTTTACCAACCAATGCCAACTCTTTCGCCAGCTCGTCCATCGCTTCACGTTCTTGAATATCGAAACAACCTGTTTCCTTTAAGGCCGTTGTTAACATCGCTTTCAATCCATCACCGATCGCTGGGAATGTACTTTCTGATTGTCCAGAAGCCATTTGAGCCATTGCCATCAAAGCATTACTTCGACCTGCATCTGCCGCACCTTGTTGACAAGCTGCCGACTTACAAGAAATATTGCCCACCATGACACTGGCAATGGGTTTTGAACATTTTGGTAGGTTGTATTCCTTTTCGCTCACGGTTGTTTCAGCAATTGCACTTGTCGAAACAGCAGCAATGATCAGAGCCATTTTAAACTTCATTACGTCTTTACTTCCTTTGGTGTGTGTTGCTTTTAAAGTCCAGTCCAAATTTTGCCATATTACTGATGTAAAAGGGCTTAGAAACGTCTTACAACGCATTAGTGTGCAGCGAAACTTTCTTAACTAACCTGCCATGTCAAAAAATCCATACTCCTTGAGCATAGACAAAAATGACTCTTTAAACATGGGCTTAGATTCAGGATTCTTTCCTTTAAAGCCTTTCCATAACTCTCTAAGAGGTGATGATAGTTGTGATGCAAAGACCATTCGCAATTGCTCTTGTTCTACATCGTCTAATGCCAAGAACTGATTAAGACGGGGGTCAACCTTGACTGCTTTAATGGGCTTTTCTTTGACAACTGGCAATGCTGCTTTGTCGATAGGGTGAGATTTTTGTGTGTTTTTGGGTGGTTTTTCTGGTTGATGAATCGCTTTTTTAATACGCGTAGGTTGGAAAGAAAAAATCAAATGAGTGACCGTTCTTCCTGATTTTCGTTGGTCGTAGCTGACGGCCAAGTCTGAATAGTTGTTAATTTGAGATACAGCAACATCAACCACCCAGCGTTTAAAGTCAGACAAGCGGGAGTAATCACTGGCGACCTGTAGTGCTGATTTTAGCCAGTCAATCGAAACTTCGCGGTGTCCCATTGAACCCCATTGAAGCAATAATTCATACAAACGTATCGCATAGGTGCTGGTCATTTTCGATATGGAGCTAATGGCGTAGCTTGTAAAATTAGTCTCCAGCCGCGTCACTAAAGGTACGACAACCCCACTAAACTGAATTCTAATAAGGCCAGCCCCTGCGATATATTGCACAGCAGACACCCATCGAGCTTCAAGGACGGATTGTTTGCCCGTGATTTGGTCAATTTCTTTGAACACAACGTAGCGACTAAATAATGACTTGGCCGCATCTTGTAACTGGTCGTAAGCTGTCGTGGTGTCAATATCAAAAAGACTTGCGAAGTCAACAGCTTTAACTTCTATAAAATCTTCCGCGTTAAAGTCTTTTTTTGATTTTCTAACCTCAGTTATCGCCATTAAAATGATGCGTTGTTCGGCTAAGCTCAGTCTATAACTGGCCTCAATGAGTCGATTTGACTTAACAACTAATTCATTTTTTGTTGATGAAACCACGTGTACTCTTCCCTAAAATAATACAATATAGCGAGTTATAACATATAAAACTCGCTATGTATAGGAAGTGAGCAATCTAACCCGTAATCCCTCGTCATATTACCCGTAATCCCTCGTCATATTACCCGTAATCC
>CALBHK010000297.1 GCA_937894565.1 uncultured Chlamydiae bacterium | reverse complement strand
AAGATAAAGTGTAAAATTTTACCTTCTTTATTTTTTAAAAAGAAAAGAGGAATTACCCCTATGAAGTATAATTATCCTGCCTATCCTGCCGGCGTAGCCGATCCTGCCTATCCTGTTATTCTTCTTTTCTTCTCTATCTGTGAGTTAGCCTGGGTGTGTATGTCTGCCTATCCTGTTTTGCGTAAGGTGAGTTTATAAATGAAAATGCTTCACGAATCGATTGATGCTTTTTTACATCATTTAAAAATAGTTAAAAATGCCTCCATTCACACAATAAGAAACTACAGCATTGATTTGAAGGCATTTAGTGCATCTTTTGAAAAAGAAGAGATAGAGATTGAAGTGATTCAACGCAAAGACATTCGCTCTTTTTTATCTCAATTATCTGAAAAAGGGTTAAGTAAGCGCACCCTCGTGCGGCGCTTAGCCTCTATCCGCTCTCTTTTTAAATATTTGATCCAGGAAGAGATCATTACAAATAATCCTGCAGAAGAGATAGAAAATCCAAAAGTTGAAAAAAAGCTACCCTTGACATTAACGTATGCACAAGTGGAACATCTCATGCATCAGCCTGACACAGAAACTTTATTTGGCTTTCGCGACCGCACCTTAATGGAATTGCTCTACAGCTCTGCGCTGCGTGTTAGTGAGGCTGCAGGGCTTAACCGTGCTGATTTGGATACAAGCAGGCTCTTATTAAAAGTGCGTGGAAAAGGAAAAAAAGAGCGCCTTGTCCCCATTACAAAAAATGCTGCAAACTGGATAGAGCGCTATTTAAAACATCAAGAAAGAGCTGCTATTGAAGTAGATAAAGAGGCTATTTTTCTCAATAAACATGGGGAGCGTCTTTCTGTGCGTTCTATTGACCGTTCCTTTGCCGATTATCTTAAAAAAAGCTCTCTTTCCATGGATATCACCCCTCACACCATCCGCCACACGATCGCCACTCATTGGCTGGAAAACGGAATGGACTTAAAAACCATCCAAATACTGCTAGGACATAGCTCTCTGCAGACAACCACTATTTACACACGCGTCTCCCCTGCTCTAAAAAAAGAAGTGTATGATGCTTACCACCCCAGAGCTTGATCCTAAAGCTTTGTGCAAAAATAACTTACCTTTTCAATAATTTTTTATTTTCTCTTGCAACTAAAAATTTAGTTGTGTTCTAATGCCTCCATATTGTGATGCAAACTACTTATGGATTGAAAATGAAAAAATATTTTGTCTTAACCGCGCTGCTTTTTACTACACTTTGCCATGCTGAATGCGAAGTCACTCAAGCAAATTCCGAAGCTGAATGTTCCTCTATTATCGAAGGGGTCAATACCATTACGGGTTCTTACTCTTTTACGGTGCCCATTCACCATGTGCCGGGCGCTCAGCCACTTACTTTCTATAGGAGTTTCAATAGTCATGATTATCTATTTGACCGTCATCCCTATTGGTCGCAGAGTTTTTATGGGGCTTTGGAGTTGGAGAAAACAGAGATTAACAATCAGAGACATTATCGCGCTTTTTATGTGGAAGATGGAGGAGCGAGCACTTTTTTAATTCAACCTCGTAGAAAGGGACATCTAAATCTCTCTCTTAAGCTCTCACACGATTATTCCTTGACAAGAGGAGTGACAAATACTTCTAGAGGCGTGATTTCTGCAACGACCAATATAAGCAATATGAAAATTGAGCTGGAGGGGTGGAAAGATACAGATCCTATTGTGACAAAATCGGATGGGACTATTCAGCACTTCCATAAGATTGGCAAGGCATGGGACCGCTACCACTATACGCTTATGGAATCGACTTTTCCCAATGGCAATCGCTATAGCGTTAATTATAGAAAAGACAAAAATCTAAACTATAAATATAGCGGAATGACGTTTACTAATGCAGATGAAAGCTTGGTCCTACTGGATCAAACGAACAAATATGTCTGCTTTAGTAAACGCGATAAGGTGCACGTTTCAAGCATTTCGTTTAACGATGGCAACAAAGTATTTCAGAACCATATCGAATACGATGGCTATTTTATGGAAGAGAAAAAACCTTTTTATTATTTGTCTGCGATTAGCCCCACCAACGCTCCTGATGAATTTTATACTTATAAGGAGTACGGTAAATATGCTCGGCTTTCTAAGAGAAGTAAAAAAGAAAAGCGCTATGTTCAAGTAGAGTATTATAACACGACAGAGGATAGTTTTTCAAATAACTACTATCGACTTGGGCGCGTTAAAGCGCTCAAAGCACCAGCTAGCACCAATGCCGATCCTATCACAATCTATACCTTTGATTATTATGTGCATCAAGATGGCAATGACTACAAAGTCCTTTACGAGGGAGATACACTAGTAACCGATGGCAACGGCAACTGCAAAAGATATATTTATGATAAACACCATCGTCTGACCGACATCAACCACATGGGTAAAAATACTATCTATTTACCCTACAGACAAAACATTTTCTCCTGGAGCCATGATGGCAAATTACAATATACCCATTTTAATGACCACATAGGCCACTGCATTCACTATAAGCGCTTTGAATATGATGAGCGCGGCAACGTCTTAAAAGAAGAAGTGTATGGTTCCTTCAGTAAAGAGTGGAAAAGTTTTCCTTTAACGGATGGCCTTCCCACAGATCCCGATTTAGAGTGCAAAACGACCACAAACACCTATGCTAATAACCGCTTTAACCACTTGCTCACAAGCGATACCGCAGAGTTGTTAACTAAATACTCTTACCTTGCTGAAACAAATTTGCCAGCTAGCAAAATTGTCACAGATAATAAAAACATCTCGATGCGTACCTTTTATACCTATGACCGCAATAAGGCTCTGATTGAAGAGATTTCTGATAATGGTACAAGCGAAGATAAAAATGATCTTACAAATGTTACACAGCGCATCATTAAACGCATCACTCCTCGCACAAAAGGAACAGGCATCGGCCTTCCCCTTATAGAAGAGGTCTATGGCTATGATGTCCATACAGGCACAGAAAAGCTCATCAGTAAAACTGCTAATACCTATAACACTCAGTATAAACTGATCAAGCAAGACATTTACGATAGCAATAAACAATTCGTCTATTGTAAGCAGTGGGTCTACAATGAGCAGGGCAATTTAACTCAGGAAATCGATGCTTTAGGTAATGTTTCAACCTATGCCTATGATGCCAACTATAACTGTATCCACCAGCTCTCAAATAGCGGGCAAAAAGAGTTTTTCTACACATACGATTTCATGAACCGTTTGATTAAAAAAGAGCTTAAAGACCCACAGGGCAATTCTTATACCACCTCTTATCGCTACGATGTGATGGGGAATCCTATTGGAGAAATTGACCATTATG